>JAOZRC010000597.1 GCA_029940345.1 Desulfobacterales bacterium | reverse complement strand
GACTCGACAGTCATAAGTTCTTCGTAATTTAGACAGCAAGTTTTATTAACTATCTGAAATAATAGGAAATTAATATCAGGCAGCCATTTTTTAAAATATCAATAATTTCAGTAGGTTACAAGAACTTATGACTGACGAGTACAGGATGATGATGGTTTTTTCTGGTTCGCCACCCATGCCGGGCTGAAAAGATGGGATGGTCTGGAGGTCAAATCCTGGAAAAAAGGAAAACATTCGATTTCCGCTGATGTTGTCACGGCCCTTTACGATACCAAAGACACCTTATGGATACTTACTTCGGTGCAACAGTATCGGCGCCGGCAACGTAATGGCCATTTTAGAAGATACGGACGGTGAACTCTGGGTAGGGACTCAAGGAGGTGGTCTTAACAGGTTTGACAGGAAAACCGAGACATTCTCCCGTTATGTGAATCATCCGAATCAGCCGGGGAGCATCAGCGGTAACAACATCTCCGTGATTTTCGAGGATTCGTCCGAAACCCTGTGGGTCGGGACAGGGTCCAACGGGATGAATAAATTTGATAAACAAAAGAATACCTTTGTCCACTATCAACATGATGTTCATGATCCTGATAGCCTGAGCATTGATAATGTAACCTGCATTATCGAGGATCAACCTGGCATTTTGTGGGTGGGAACCATGTCGGGGGGAATCAATCGGTTCGACATGGAAACGGGTATATTCACCCGGTATCAGGCTGATCCCGAAAATCCCGCCGGTTTGCGATCTGATGATGTGGAAGCGATTCATATCGATCGTTCGAACATTTTCTAGGTGATTTGCCGGTCCGGTGAAATCGAAAAATACGACCGCAAGAAAAAAGGCTTTACCCTTTACCGGCATGATCCGAAAAAAAACGACAGCCTCAGTGTCAATGTCGTGCTGCCGATTTTTGACCTGGTCATTACTGATATGACCATGCCGAAAATGACCGGTGACCAATCGGGTCAACACATTTTAGCAATTCGTCCGGATATTCCGATTATCCTTTGCACAGGCTATAGTGAGAACATAACAGACGAAAAAGCGAAACAAATCGGTTTCAGCGGTTTTGCCATGAAACCGGCAGTGATGAAGGAATTGGCAACATTGATTCGTCGCGTGCTGGAGGTGTCGTGATAGCGTTTATAGCCGCTTTAGGATTTTTCCAACAGGCTCAACGTATTGGTGAGGATGGGGCTGTTTAGCCGTCGGAAAAAATTTTAGGGTTAGGAACGGGGACGAATTTTCTACTCCCGCGGCAGCATCAGAATAAAGGGGATGCCGAAAAGACCCATCACGGCGCTGATTATGTAAGCGGCCTGCAAACCGATCCCATCACCGATCATCCCGACAATCACCACCACGGCCGAGCGAGCCAAAAATGAAATCATCATAAACAGCCCGTTGGCCGCCGCGGGACTGTCGCCGGCATGCTCCTGAACCAGGGCCAACATAACCGGCGTCGTGGAAAGAAGCGTAAATCCGGTGAACAACAGCGCCGCCACTCGAATATAATTTCCACTAAATACAAACAGCATCAGGCCGAACGGGGCGCAAACCAGTGAGATGAACAGCATCTGCCGACGGCCGAAATAATCACTCAGGGATCCGGCTGTCAGAACGCCGGCGACACCGGCAATTTCGAACAGGGTCAGGGCCGCGCCCGCCAGCCAGAGGTTGCCGCTTTCCATTTGGACAAATGTAGGCAAAAAGGCGGTTATGGACGCATGCATAAAGCCGCGTGTCACCAGTATTGCCGTCAGCGGAACCAGAATATGGCGTGTGCGGCGCCAAGTATATTTTATCTGGGGTTTTTGCTGATGGTTGCGGGACATAAGTTTCACATCGCGCAGACGCCAGTAGAGCCATCCCGAGACGATGACACCCACCAGCATGACCGGGTAGAAGCCTTCGAGTCCCCAAAGGAAAACTGCTCCCACCGCCGCCAAAGGCCCCACGGCCCTGGCAAGTTCTCCACCCGTCATGTAAAAACTCATGCCGCGACCTTTTTTCGAACCGGCCAATCGGGCAATCATGGCCGGAGCAGGGACATGAAACAGGGCCACACTGACACCCGCTGCAAAAAGCAGCAGCAACAGGACGCCGTAACTGGGTGCCAATCCGATGAGACTCATGGGAATGGCCGTCATCATGGGAGCCAGGATGACAAAATAGCGTACACTGACGCGGTCGGCCAGCATACCGATATACGGATTCATCAGCGCAGGAAGCTGCATCACCGTTGAAAGCAAACCGGCCTGGGTCAAAGAGAGGGAGAGTTTTTCAATCAGCATGGGAAGCAAGGGTGCCAGAAAACTGGAATAGACGTCGTGGACGAAGTGGCTGACAGACAGCGCCAGGATTTTGGCGGTCTGAAATTCTGAAGAATTGACAGTGTCCGGTTTATGGCCGAGGCGTTGTTGCAAAGAGGTCATCAGGGTGTTTTCCGGTGTTTGGTTAGTGAGTGTCCGTTGAACCAGTGGGGCTTGATCATAACTTCGGCCATTTGCCAGACTGTACCGCATTCTTTTAGACTGTGTCATCACTCCGCTAAGGATTTTTAACGGCTGAATTTTCTTTTCACACCAAATAGATTTGCTTCAGTCGCATGATTCGTTCAACCGACACAACCCCGCGATTCTTAGCAGAGGGTGACGCATTCAATGCGTTTACAATCAGATGATAAGCGGTTTCAATATCCGGACCTTTGTGGCATATCAGGGCGATATCAACGTCGGCCTTAATGATCTGCCCAATCGCGGTGGTGATGTCATAATGCTTTTTAATCGCGCCCATATCCAAATCATCGGTCATTATGACGCCTTCATATCCCAAGCGTTCGCGCAACAGGTTGCGTACAATGTGATCAGATAAACTTGCCGGCCAATCCGGATCAATCCCGGTATAAACAATATGGGAAAGCATGATTCCGGCAACCGCTTCATCCACCGCCGCTTTGAATGGGGGCAGATCGGTCTGTTCCAAGGCTCCCTGTTCAATATCCAAAAATGGCCGTGTGAAATGGGAGTCTGCGGTGGTGCGGCCGATTCCCGGAAAATGTTTGGCAACCGCCATAATTCTGTTTTGTTGTAAATGCCGGATCACCTGTACGCCCAAATCTGACACCCACTGCGGATCATCGCCAAAAGCACGGCCTGCCATAACGCTTTTTATCGCTTTGCAATTGACGTCCAATACCGGCGCCATATTCATATTGATTCCCACTTCGGCTAATTCCGTAGCGGTGACTTTGGCAAAATGCTTGGCATCCGCTTTGGCGATCATCATGGGATTTCCGGGAAAGCGTGTAAAAGGCACCTTGAGTCGGGCAACCTGGCCGCCTTCCTGGTCAATCGCGATAAACAAGGGCGGTTGATTCACAGACCGGGCGCAATCCTGAATCGCCGTGCAAAGCGCTCGGATTTGATCCGGATTTCCCAAATTGCGGGCAAACAGAATAACGCCGCCAACCTTCAGATTACAAATAAGTATCCGCAAATCATCATTAAACACGTCACCGTCAAAACCGGCCATTAGACGCTGGCCTGCCAATTGTTCAATTGAAAATGAACTGCTTTCCATCGTTTTTGTAATATTTTTCATTCTAAAATCAGCCTCCTTCAGGCTTCTTTAAAAACCTCCTGCACTTCCTGCCTTGAACGCCTTGAAATTCCGCTGATGTTTATATGTCCAAATCTGATTATACCAAAGTTATGTATTTGCCATTCGCTTAGAGCCTGTTTGGAAAGTCGTGATCGAAGCGAAAAAGTGTGAGGCGAGGGCTGATTTTCGCAAATTTTAAGGGAATAGCCGGCCTATTGCCATGAAA
>JAOZRC010000596.1 GCA_029940345.1 Desulfobacterales bacterium | reverse complement strand
CCCTCGCTCTCACACTTTTTCGCTTCGATCACGACTTTCCAAACAGGCTCTGAGCGAAACGGCTTTCCGCTTTACATGGTGGCAACTGCGTGAGGGTGTAACGCGGGAAGCTGTCCCGCGTTAGCTTACACGTAGGGGGGAGTGAACGTTTACGGCCGGATTGTTCGCCTCATCAAGCACTTTTCGGACCATCCTGGCCATTTCTAATTTAACAATCGGTTTCATCAAGAAACCTTTTACACCCATGGCCGCAGCCCTGTCTTGGCTGATGCGCTCACTAAACCCTGTACAAATGACAACCGGTATATCCGGTCTTATGGAAATCAATTCCTTGGCAAGCTGGTCACCGGTCATATTCGGCATTGTCATGTCCGTGATTACCAAATCAAAGACATCTCGGTTTGCTCTGAACGCTTCTAAGGCATCCACACTGCTAAGACGCGAGCTGACTTGGTAACCAAGACGTTCAAGCATCTGTTTTTCGAGCCTGGCAACGGGCGCTTCATCATCGACCAACAAAATCTTTTCCGTGCCGGTTTTATAGCTTTCCACCTTTTCGGCCGATATCGCATCAGGGGATTTCCTAATTAAAGGTATGTATACAATAAAAGTCGCACCCTTACCAATCTCGCTGTAAACCTTGATATCACCTTCGTATTTCTTGATGATTCCGTATACCACGGCAAGTCCGAGGCCGGTTCCCTTGCCCTTCGCCTTGGTTGTGAAATAAGGTTCGAAAATTTTATTGATCACGGCCGGATCAATGCCGCATCCTGTGTCGGAAACCGATAGCACCGCATATCGCCCCGGTTTCAGGGGAATGTTGGCCAAATCGTCACTCACTAATTCGGTTTCCTTTAGTTGGACAGAAATTTTCCCATCTGCCGGCTCAACGGCATGATAGGCATTGGTGATGAGGTTCATGGCGATCTGGTATAATTGGGTGGGGTCTGCCATGACCAAACCGCAGTCGCTTTGAATGTTTTGGGAGATTTCGATGTTTGATGGAATTGCTGAACGGCTCAACTTGAGGACTTCTTTTAGTATCTGCTGAATCCGAACCGGCATCATTTTGTGTTCATTTTGACGACTGAAGCTAAGAATCTGCTTGACAAGATCACTGCCTCTTTTGCCGGCGCTTAAGATTTCCTGGGCATTTTCATATTCAAGGCTGCCAGGGGGAAGGTCTTCCAAGAGCATTTCAGACATGCCGATAATTGGGAATAGAATATTGTTAAAGTCATGCGCAATACCGCTTGCAAGGTTGCCGATGGCTTCCATTTTCTGGGCTTGGCGAAGCCGGGCTTCCATTTTTTTCCTATCAGTGAGGTCTGATCCCACAGCCAGCAAACCGATATCATTCCCATCTCTATCCTTAAGCGTCTGGTTATGCCACTCAATTTCACATTGACTGCCGTCCTTCTTTAAGATGGGACTGACATTGCTCCCATTTTGGATATCAGCCGCGGCTTTGAGGAATGAATCGCGGATTCGGGTACGGTCCTCGACTGGTAAAAAAGTGCTGAACCAATCCTTGCCCCGAACATCAGCCAAAGCGCACCCTAAGATTTCCTCCATGCATCGGTTAAAACGAACGATACGGCCTTGCGTGTCTAACACCAATATGGCAGATTGAACGGTGTTGAACAGATTATCAACAAAATTGCGCTCTTTGTGCAACGCTTCCTCTGCTCGCTTGCGCGCGGTGATTTCTTTAGCGTTTTCCAGCATACCTGCAATGGTTTCATCTTTTATGACTGGGGGCACGCCAAGGTAGTTTCCTTGAATGAAATTTAAATTAGCGATGGCCTCATTATTGTCAATTTTATGGCAATGGAAATGAAAGTCACTGGAATGCATTCGTCTCATTTGTGTTCCTTTCGCGATCTGAATATATTTAGTTGAAATTTCCATCGCTATTTCATATTAGGCGTCGACAGGCGTCGACCTATTTGAAGTGCGGCTTAATCAATGAGACACGGATGAACACGAATGTCACGGATATATAATGAGGTCTTCCAATTATTAAAGACTCCCGAGGGTAAAGGGGTTTACACCCGGGAGTCGTAGCGGATAAAACTCTCAGAGGCGCTTATCCGCTATGATCGCCCACCCCCTGTGATGATGCCCGGATTTAGGCGCACCAGGAGGCCAGCGATTAGGGTAGGCATTATTAAGTCTCTTTTTATACCGTTTGGAGAAACAACCGTATCCTGTTCACAAATTATGGCCAAGTGCGGTTCCGGAGTGCGAAAATTATGTTTTTCGCATGAACAGCACGTTAGTTTTACGAAAGACCGTCCGCTCCGTTCCTCCGCTATACTTAACTTTCGCACTCCTTATTTGGCCATTATCATCTAATTTGAATAGGATACAAACAATCCTTATTTGAATTGCTCATAAATTATTAACGCTTGCCGGCGATATCAGCCTGATGCCGTTAATAGCTCAGATCAACATTCGAAAGCATCACCCTGGAAGGGCGAACGATATTATAAAACTGCGTGTTCAAATAGTAACTCACCCTATATCGTTTTATTCCGATATTTTCTTCAATCATGGCGCGAATGAGGTTTTCTCTATATATCTAATAAAATCAGATCGAAGGACTTTGAAGCGGTCCACTCCAGAGCCAACTTGCCACTGGTCGCAAATTCGATTTCGTACTCTTTGTCAATGAGAATATTGGCTATTATTTGAATTATGCTGGATTCATCGTCAACGATAAGAATGGAAAATATTCTTTTTTGATCTGCGTCGTTCATAACGGACACCTCCGCTTGTGTAAAATCCGGCTATAAATTTCCAGGTAATTAATTTTTCAAGGATGCTCAATATGCTTATAAATCTCGTTCAACCCGAGCGATACATGAATTGAAGGAATGACAAGCCTGTCTTCAAGGCCATGATACAACGTCAATTCCCATACGTCATTTCCTTTTTTGGTGAAATTTTCCACCTGAATGCTATACTGATCAATAATGATATAATTCACCAAAGAATCCAGACGCCGGTAAGCCGCGAATTTCGACCCGCGATCATAATCCTTAGTTGATTCGGACAGAATTTCAAAAATCACTGTGGGATTTAAGATCACATCATCCCGGCCCGCACCATATTCAATCTGTTCGCACACAACGCTTACATCCGGGTAGACATAATGATGGGCTTTATCAATCTCCACTTTAATATCACCTGGAAAAACCAGGCATGGCTTTATTAAGGAATTTACCAGCCTGGCAATGATATTTGTGCTGATCAGGTTATGATTCACCGACGCACCGGTCATGGCAAAAACTTCACCATGATAATATTCACTTTTGCCTACGGCCTTTGCTTCGTTTTGAAAATATTCTTCGGGTGTGATTCCTTTGAGTTGTGGTTGCACAATCACCTCGCTGCGTTTTCTTAAAGTATATAGCCAAATTATTAATCAGTATGTTTATATACTTGACAGTATCAGAAATCAATGACATCCTCGTTTTAATTTTAATGAGTTTGAAGCGGGTAAAATACAATGAGAATTTTAGTTTTAGGCGGTTGCGGCATCCAGGGGCTGACAGCGATTTCAGATCTGGTCCGCAGCAAAGATGTTGAAGCGGTTATCTGCGCAGATTCCCATTTCAAGGGGTTGGAGCGCCTTAAAAACGTAATTGATCTATCTAAGGTTGAGCCGGTAACAGTCAATGCCGACGATGAAACAAGCCTCATCCGGTTGTACCAAAAGGCCGACGTGGTTATTGACCTGCTGCCGCGCCAATTGACTGAAACTGTTTGTCAGGCGGCCTTGCAAACCGGCGTCAGTGTGGTCAACACCAATTATGGCTATCCGATTGCGCATTTGG
>JAOZRC010000595.1 GCA_029940345.1 Desulfobacterales bacterium | reverse complement strand
CCCCTGATAACTGAATCAGTTTGTTATTAACAGATCAATTTCAAGAGGTTTAAGATATTAAAAATCTTTATCAGAGAGAAAACCGGTTTTCAAGATTTTTCAATAAATAACTCATCGTCTATATCTTGTGGTAACCGTTCCCCCCTGGTTCCCACACCGAGGCATGGGAACCAGGGGGGATGTGAACGGTTACGGTAAAAATGTAAACTGACGAATTGTGAAAATATCGGCTTTGTCATAAGCCATTCAGGGGTCTTACCGCCGTAGGCATAGTTTTTATAACTGCTCTGGCGATAATCTGCCATCCGTTCAACAATACATACCCTGATCGTATTGCGGTGAATGTAGCAAGAAAGCCGTAAGTTCAAACGGAGTGTATACGTTACCCCTAACCACTCTATACAAGATGTGACACCAACGTCCCCCACGGTTAAAAACTAAAAATTAATCTGCCATTTAGCTCCGAAATAAATAAGATCGTTATCATTATCACCGATCTCTTCCAAATCAACGATTCCGATTTCCGGTACGATAAAAAATCCCGGGGCCAATGTGACAGATGTATTGAGATAGTATGACTGGTTGGACACAGTATCCGCACCGCTTTGGTCGAGTTCATATTGAACGTAGCCATAACCGGCTTCGGCTGTAAACATATCATTGAATTTAAACCCGATCACACCCAGTCCACCCCATGAATTTACATCGGTTACGGTTGAATCAAGCGGGTCGTAAAGCGTGGAAACGCCGCTGTCGTAATTTACAAGCCCATATTCAACCGGATTTAACGCGTAATACGCCATGCCTTTAAAGAAAAAAGCACCGGGAGTCACTCCGAAACCAGCACCGACCATGGCCGCTGAAACTGTCTCATCACTGCCTTGGGATTGCTTGATGTTGTATGTGTTGTAACCGGCAAAACCGTTGATATAAAAGATATCGGCTTTGAAGTTGTAGCATGTTTCGATTTTAGGAAAAGTGGTTTCGGTGCTGACTTCAAGGGTCGGCGGATAAATCGTCAGCGCGGGATAAACCGGGTCCGAGGTGTTGGGAGTGACAAGCGCCAATTTGAAACCGGCTATTTTAAGCTGAATCATCGGTTGCCGGCCTCCATTGGGCATACCCAACCCCTCAAGATCAAGGTCCGAATCCCATACCTGGTTGGATTCCCAATACGTGATCGGCGTTTCCGTATGACCGACCAGCAGTTCACCGGAACCGAAATTCCAGGTACCGTAAAGATGCCTGAGGTTGACGCCCGTACCATATTCAAAACGACCGCCGATGCCGTTATCATCCGTTTTTACGTTCGCTCCGATACGTGAGTTGCCCTGGAGTTCCCATCTTGTCAGCCGCTGATCCTGATCAGCGCTGACATCCTTGTCGTAAGAAAAGGTTGTCATTCGGGCGTTGCCGTAAAACTCCCAATCGGCTCCCGCAAAGGCCGTGGCCGCGAACACAAATAACAGTGTAACTGTCAATCCAATTAATCTTTTCATCCGTCTCCTCCTTCAATATTCAATGTTTAAGGCGGGTTTCGCTATGCCGTGCCCACCCTGTTGTACTCGGCAAGGTCATAATTTTTGAATTATGGTTTCAGGTTTCAGGAGGATTGCGCTGAACACTTAAACTTAAACGATAAAATCATCAATTATGACCTTCGTGAGTCTATCAGCACAACCCTTTGATCGTTACATCGGATGGAAGGCCCCCATCGGGCAGAGCCATCCACAGTAGAACCGGCCGCGTTTACTGGCGATAGCCATGAAAATCGTGATTAACCCCAATACAATAAAACCAAGCCGGGGACAGAAATAGCCACCGACAACAACTACCGGAAGCAGAACAGCCATCAGCAGTTGGCTGCGCTTGCGACAGCATATCTCTTCGATTTTTGATTTTCGTTTGATTTTTTTTTGTGTCATATCAGGATACGCTAATCCGCCATTCAGGCAATCGCTTCAAACAGTGTTAGCAGTGAGGGGTTTGTCTTTTTTGGCTACCAACATAAGACGGGGCAAAAGTAAAGCGGAAAGCTGTTCCGCTTTTTCATCGTGACGCGGCTATTAATGACGCGGGACGGCTTCCCGCGCTACATAAGTGTCCCGGCTTATGTTGGTAGCCGACTTTTCAAACAGGTTCTAAGATTAAGAGACGGTTTTTTGGGCTGCCAAGTACTTAATAAAGGCATTGGCCATTGGCCCACCACCATTCGTCATGCTTTATATTTGTGCTTTTTCCAGCACTTCACGCAAGGCATCTTCCCTGTCCTTGGTAAGCGATGTCTGTATGACTTTGCCCTTGCCGGCAAAGGCAGCAAGCCGTTCCAGAACTTTATCAGGAGTGGATTTCCTCACCAGGACAAACAGGGCGGAGCCGCCGGGTTTAAATGATTCAGCCATCTCTTTCATTGTTTTGTCATCAATGCCGATATCGGCCATGGCGCCGGAAATAGCGCCACCGGCAGCGCCTGCCGCCATACCGATCAGTGGATTTAAAAAAATAAATCCAATCAACATGCCCCAGAAGCCGCCACCCACGGCTCCGGCGGCAGTCAAATTGACAGCTTGATGGAGTTTGGCCTTGCCCTTGTCGTCTTTGGTTACGACCACGGCATCTTCCATCTCGATCAGATATTCTTTTTGCATTTTAGCCAGTTCAGCCCGCATTTCAAAGGCGGTTGACTCATCCTCAAAGGTTACTACAACAAGGTTGCTCATTTTGTTCTCCTTTCGTTACAATACCGCAGCAGTGATAAATGCTGCTTTTTTGTTTAATGGACGCGTAGCGTCCGGGCCGCGTTCTCATGTAAAACGTGGGAATGAGTAATCAGAACTTTAACCGACAGTCTTGAATCACACATCTGCTTGCCCATTCATTTTCATGGTATCTGCAAAAATTTATCTCGTTCTGACGCCGGAGCGTCTGAACGAGACGAAAATTTGCAATCGGCTTTCGCTAACTAGTACTTTTTAGCGGCATCAGCCATTTCGGAACGAAGTTTCGCTGTTCCGGTGTTAGTCACTTTTTTGGACACGATGATATCAATCGGCGTCACCTTGGCGCCGTAATAAGCGGCGTTTGTCTTGCCGTTGACTTTTATGACAGAGCCATCCAGCGCCAAACCGGCAAAAGCGCCTTTAGCCCGTGTGAAAGAAACCAAATCGGTTACCACAGTGCTTTTTGCGCCGCCACCCACAGGCCCGATTGCGATAGACGTATCAGCGCCGAGCTTCAAAGATGATGTAAAAAGCTTATCCAACCCTTTTTGCGTTCTGACCATGATCATCACCTGCGATTTTTCAATGCCGGCTTGCAGCCCGAAAGAGACCGAACCCACACTGTAAAAAGCGGGCTGGCTCCACTGGCCCTTTTCATTCTGAGACAGCAAAACGCCGTGACCGCCTGAACCGCCAAACACAAAACCGCCTTTGACCATTTCCGGTATAATCAACACCGCCTTGGCTTTCTTAATATGTTTGCGGAGCCAGTCCATGTCCTTGTCCGCCATAAAATCTTTCACGGTGATAACCGCCTGGTCAACAAGCACCTGGGCCTTGTCGCCTTTGGTTGAAGCATTTGTGGCCGGTGCCGCTGTTAACATTACCACGGCTGCCAGCAGACATACGATAGGCTGTAAAGTGATACATGATTCTGACTTTCTGATTTGCATTGTCATTTCCTTTTGTTTTTTACGTTAAAAAAAGCGCCGGACTTCGTTAGCCGATATGTGCGTAAGCCATGCGCCATCCTGTTTTCGATTCCATTTGACATTGTACCGTTTTCTTGTCCCTCCTTTCTATGTTAAGGTAAGCAGTATCGTTCGGCGTAAATACTCCTACTCTATTTAAAAAA
>JAOZRC010000594.1:3746-3856 GCA_029940345.1 Desulfobacterales bacterium | reverse complement strand
TTTATTCAATTAGGCTTTTTTATCAATAAATTTATAAGAGCCTGTTTGGAAAGTCATGATCGAAGCGAAAAAGTGTGAGAGCGAGGGCTGATTTTCGCAAATTTTAAGGG
>JAOZRC010000594.1:0-3736 GCA_029940345.1 Desulfobacterales bacterium | reverse complement strand
GCCTATTGCCATGAAATTTGCGGAAATCAGAACCGCTCTCACGCTTTTGCAGCCAATTTAAGACTTTTCGAACAGGCTCTAAAGCTTTCTGATTAGCATTATCACTTTTTGTGGTCAAGTAAAAGAATAGTGGCAGGTGTAAATCAAGGCTGTCAGTTCGGATTACAGTATTCGATGTTGAATGTTGGATGTTCATTCGTTCATTCGTTCATTCGCTCGACAGTCTTAAATTACACAAAAAAAGGTTGTGTTTTGCATCGGAAAATTGTATCTTCAATGTTTATTGATGATAAGGTGTAAAGACTTCTATAAATACAGATGATCTGAATGCCTTGTATGCTTTTACTTCGTTGGCCTGACGGGACTAAATTTTATCAGCACATAAAGGGGATTGATTATGAAAAAGCTTAAAATCGCTTTTTGGGTGATTATTATTATTATTTTGTTCGTTTTCGGATATCACAATTCGGAATTTTTTATGACCAACCAAAGCCTTGACTTGAAATATGGGTTTGGCGAATATAAAACGCCGGAGTTGCCTATCGTTGTCCTTTGGATTTTTTTCTTAGCACTTGCCGCCGGCGTCTGGTTTATCTATACACTGCCACAAAAGTTAAAAGCGAAAAAAGAGATTCAACAGATGCGCGATGCGGAAATATCGCATCTGAAAGAGATCGCCGCATTAAGACGGCGCATTGATGCGTTTCAAAGCCAGGCCGCTGCCGCTGAAGAGGAAAAAGCGCTTAAAGCAAAAGAAGCCGCTGTGGCCGTCAACGATGCGCCTGTAACCGCAACCGTTGAACCAACGCCCGATTCATCTGATGCCGACGTTGCCAGCACCAAATAGCCGACAAATATCAAATGCCGTTTATTTTCAAATCAGACACATGCAGGTGTTTAACCAGCCAAATTTAGAGGCCAGAGGGGGACGCTGATCACCAGTGTATATTTACATTTTGCCCCTCGGCCTAACCCACAAATAACATAAACCCCTTTTTTAACGAGTGAAAAATGCGTCCTTCAAAAGTCACTCCCATGCTAAAGCAGTACTTATCTATTAAAGATAAGCACCCGGATGCAATTTTGTTTTACAGAATGGGAGATTTCTATGAAATGTTTTTTGAGGACGCCAAGATCGCCTCACGCTTGCTGGATATCACGCTGACATCCCGCAATAAAAAAGACAGCACCCCGATTCCCATGTGCGGCGTTCCGTATCGAGCGGCGCAGGCATATATTGCGAAAATGATTAAGGGCGGTCTTAAAGTTGCTGTCTGCGATCAGGTCGAAGCCCCTGGCGCTGCCAAAGGGCTTGTTAAACGGGAAGTGGTGAGGGTTATCACGCCCGGAACAGTTGTCGAAGATGAACTCCTCAATCCGAAAATCAATAATTATATTCTGGCCGCAGTTCAAAACGACAATACTGTGGGCATCGCCTCCCTGGATATTTCCACCGGAACCTTCCGATGCACTGAATCAGAAAAAGCGTCCGCTCTTGAAGAGATTCAACGAATTGCGCCCAGCGAAATCATTCTTTCCGAATCATCGCGCACAGCGCCGCTTGCTTTGGCGATTCAGCGCAATCATCTGTCAGAAACCCTCCTGACATTTCTAAAAGACAACGTTTTTCAATATCGGTCGGCATATCATCGTTTGCTTGACCAGTTTAACACGCAATCTTTGGATGGCTTCGGTTGCCAGCAATTTAGCGTCGGAGTGGCGGCAGCCGGCGCTCTGCTCTTTTATATCAGCGAGACTCAGAAAAACAAAACGGCTCATATCACCCGGCTTGAGACCTATTTTTTAAACCATTATCTTTTTATTGATGATTTAAGTTGTCGTAATCTTGAACTTTTTCGTAATTTGCAGTCTGGTTCTAAAAAGGGCAGCCTACTCAGCGTGATAGATCATACCCTAACGCCCATGGGCGGCCGACTGCTAAACACCTGGTTGCGCTATCCGCTTAAAGATGAGGATGAAATTCGGCTTCGGCTGGATGCGGTTGAGGAAGCTGGAAATAACAGCCGGGTTTGCACCCCTATTCGCAAAGCGTTAAAAGCGGTTTATGATCTGGAACGCTTGAGCAGTCGTATCACCATGGGGCATGCCAACGCCCGTGATCTGATAGCGTTAAAAACTTCGCTCACGCGGTTACCGGAAATCAGGTCGGCTGTGGCTGCGTTTAAATCGGTTATTTTTCATAATAACAAAAATTCGGATTCTGAAGGAAATTTCAATCAATTGACCGAACTGGCCGCAACAATTGATGCGGCTATTCGGGACAATCCGCCGGCTAAGATAAATGAAGGCGGTATCATCAAAAGCGGCTATCATTCGGAATTGGATGAACTTATCAATATTAGCCGGGATGGTAAAGGATGTTTGGCGCGTTTGGAAGCGGAAGAAAAAAAGGCAACGGGTATTCAGGCGCTCAAAGTAAAGCATAACAAAATTTTCGGATACTATATCGAAATTCCCAAAACCCGTCTGGAATCTGTCCCGGCGCATTATCTTCGGAAACAAACGCTGGTGAACGCCGAGCGGTTCATCACCGATCAATTAAAAGCGTTTGAAATTAAAGTATTGGGTGCCGAAGAGCAACGCGCGGCCTTGGAATATACGCTTTTCATGGAAATCAAAGATCAGGTGGTTCGTCACAATGAGCAACTCCGACAGGCGGCTCGTTTTTTAGCCCGGTTGGATTGCGTGTTGGGTTTAGCGTCTGTGGCAGATGAAAACAATTATTCACGACCTGAAATCAATTCTCAAGGACGAATCAGCATTCAGGAGGGTCGCCATCCGGTGATTGAAAAAATGATCACCGGCGAACGGTTCGTGCCCAATGATATTGTGCTGGATAATCATGAAAATCAGATTCTGATGATCACCGGTCCGAATATGGCAGGTAAATCCACTATCTTACGACAAATGGCGCTAACGGTGCTGATGGCTCAGATGGGGTCTTTTGTTCCCGCGGCACAGGTTTCCCTGAGCCTCACAGATCGAATTTTTACACGGGTGGGAGCTTTGGACAACCTTTCTCAAGGCCAGAGCACTTTTTTAGTGGAAATGCAGGAAACCGCCAATATTCTGAACAATGCCACCGAACAGAGTTTGATTATCCTGGATGAAATCGGAAGAGGCACCAGCACTTATGATGGTCTCAGCCTGGCATGGGCGGTCGCTGAATACTTGCATGATTTCAAACAAAAAGGCGTAAAAACCCTTTTTGCCACCCATTATCACGAACTCACCGAACTTTCGCAAACCAAGCCGCGTGTAAAAAATTACAATATTGCGGTGAAAGAGTGGAATGATGAAATCATCTTTTTAAGAAAGCTGGTGCAAGGCGGAACCAATCGAAGTTATGGCATCCAGGTCGCGCGTTTGGCCGGCATTCCGGATGGGGTCATCCGGCGGGCTAAAAAAATTTTAACGACCATTGAAAACCGGGAACAGGCACCCCAGGCGGCCATCGTAAGCGAAGCCGTTGAAAGCGATGGTTTTACTCAATTGAGTCTTTTTCGCAAACCGGAAACAATAATTATTGAAAATCTGCAAAAAATGGATATGATAAGGATGACACCCATTGATGCGCTGACGGCTTTAAACGAATTGCATGAAATGGCGCTGCAAATATCGACCGGTCGATAAAAATCATTGCAAAGGGTGTTCTGGTATATTAGAGCCTGTTTGAAAAGTCTTAAATCGGCTGCAAAAGCGTGAGAGCGGTTCT
>JAOZRC010000593.1 GCA_029940345.1 Desulfobacterales bacterium | reverse complement strand
GGTTTTTCTTGGTGGTCCGCACAAACTGAAGTTTGCACTCCTTGATTTTGGAAAAGCCAAAATTGGATTAGTATAATTACTGTTTTCCAAACAATTTATCAGAGTGTTAACTCGTAAAGGAAAGATGACATATCAGACATGCATCCAAATTATTTAATTCGCGTACCTCAATCAAATAATTTGAGATACTGCCCATACCCTTTCTGTTGCATATCCTCTTTGGGAATAAACCGCATGGCCGCCGAATTGATGCAATATCGCAGGCCAGTGGGTGCCGGGCCGTCATCAAACAGATGGCCTAAGTGTGAATCGGCCTGTTTGCTGCGCACTTCGGTGCGCACCGTAAAGAGTTTGCTATCTTTTTTTTCAACAATATTTTCCGGTTCCAACGGCTTGAAAAAACTGGGCCACCCTGTTTTAGAATCGTATTTATCCAAAGAGATGAATAATGGTTCGCCGGATACGATATCCACATAAATACCGGGTTTTTTATTGTCCCAATACTCATTGTTAAATGGACGCTCGGTACCATCCTCCTGGGTGACTTGATACTGTATCGGTTTTAATGTTTTTTGCAGCTCTTCCTCAGACGGCTTTTTAAAGCGCTTGCCGGAAGCGTGTGAAGATTTCCATGTTTTTTCCAAAAAGTCATCTCTTCCCGAGTGGCGTCGATACGTTTTATAGCGCATTGGACTCTTTTTATAATAATCCTGATGATATTCTTCGGCGTTGAAAAATTTCCCGGCCTTTTTTATCTCGGTGACAATCGGTTTTTCGTACTTCCCGGAAGCGTTCAGCTCATTTTTACTTTTTTCAGCCAGCTTACGTTGTTCTTCACTATGATAATATATGCCGGTTCGGTATTGGCTGCCCCGGTCGACGAATTGGCCGCCGGTGTCGGTGGGATTGATCTGTCGCCAAAATTTATCTAAAAGTGTCTGAAACGAAATTTTGGAAGGATCATACGTGATCTCAATTGCCTCCGTATGGCCGGTACTCCCGCTGGAAACCTGTTGATAAGTGGGATTGTCAGTTGTTCCGTCAGTGTACCCGGAAACGGTTGCGGTGACCCCTTCAAGCTGGTCAAAAGGATGCACCATGCACCAGAAGCAACCGCCGGCAAATGTGGCTTTTTCATATTGAGCGTCGGCAGCATCGGATGGCGCGACCATTGTCATAAACGAAAGGGATAATGCTGTAAAATATTTTGAAGTCATAATTGTGTTCCTTGGCGGTAGATGTTCAGATAATCAATGTCATTGCGTTAGCGGTGAGAGATATACTATCGGACTATAAATAACTCATTGGTTTTCAAATGATTAAAACAACAACAATCGAATAACGAACATCGGAAAAACGACAGATTTATGTAGTTGGCAGTTTTGTTCGAATGTTCGTCATTCGATTGTTGCAGGAAAATAATATAGAGCGCCGAGATATTTGTTTACAATCCCTATGGTGTAAGCCTGATCCTAGCCTTGTGCCTCCCTCTGACCTTTTGACATCAATTATCTGGATGTAATGTCTATATGTCTTGATCCTTTTGGGGCCAGGGGACATCCTCATGTTCCTCAACCCAATAACAAAACCGGTCCCACTCAAACTCTTTTAGGCTGATAGGACAACGAAGCTTTACTTTGCGGTCGGTAACGCTAACAACCTCCCAGTCACCCTTGCGTTTGCCACCATTTATATTGATTTTTTGCCCTTCATAAAAGGCATAGGGTTTGAAAATTGTAACATTGTGCTTTGTCATTCAAGCTCCTAATCGTTAAGCTAAAATCGTTTTGAGAGTAAAAAATGATTGACCTGTCATTTGCCGCTAATCGGACAGGCGACTATTTTTTCAGACGTCATTGCCAGATGTGAATAAAAATTAACTCTTGGAAGGACGCACTGTCGCAAAAGTTCTGATAAATCGCCGGATACGTCTAAGCCGACCATTTCAGTTGAAACTCAATCTTTTCTTCCCCTTTTTACGGAAATGCGTTCGCCGGCAATTTGGATTCGAAAACGTTTGCCCTGTTCAATACAGTCTGCCAAACGGCGAAGTTTTTCAACAAATTGCTTGGTCGGATAACCTTTTTATATATCGTTCGGGTTTAACTTTACGTTTCGGCATAATGGTCGGTCTCCTTTTCTGTTTGGTTATACTTAGCAAGGCCATAATTGGTGATTTTATAGGTTTCTGACATAAGCCGCCAAGGACACTGATGTAAAGCGGAAAGCCGTTCCGTTTCATCCCCGAAAGTACGCATAATACAGCTTTTTTGCGGTTTAAGCGGCAAAAGCGGAACAGCCTTCTACTTTGGAATGGGCACAAAATAACTTCCCTGTTTTCAGATGAGGAGTGCAAACTTCAGTTTGCGTCATTGGCAACGCAAGCTGAAGCTTGCACTCCAAATGAGGAAGTTACTTCGTCCTCGATCCTAAATTTTCAGGCTGATGGCAACTTGTGAAGCAATATTTTCAGTTCGTCATCTGTGCCAATGGTAATCCGCACAAAATCCTTAAGGCCGTCAATATCAAAATAGCGCACTAAGATGCCCTTGTCTTTTAACCGGAGATAAATTTCCTCTCCCGACAAACCGATTTTGCCCGCCATGATAAAATTAGCGCCTGAAGGCAGCACGTTCCAACCTGACTTTCGCAATTCAGAGGTCAGATATTCACGTCCGGCAATAATTTTTGCCGTGGCAGATTGCAGCCAGGCGTCATCAGACATGGCAATGGCACCGATTTTTTGGGTCAGCATGTTGACCGGATAGGAGTTAAACGAATCTTTAACGCTGAAAAGCGCACTGATAAGCGGGGCGGCTCCCATTGCGAACCCTAAGCGGGCACCGGCCAAACACATACTTTTAGAAAATGTTCTGACAATCAGGAGATTGGAGTATGTGTCAATCAGATTGACCGCGCTTGCGCCGCCGAAATCAATATAGGCTTCATCGATGACAACCACACGGTCCGAGGAGTAATCATCCAGCAATCCGACAATTTTATCAAGAGAGAGCAGTATTCCGGTGGGTGCGTTGGGATTCGGAAAAATGATCCCGCACGATTCATCGGCATCCGAAAAGCGGCAGACATCAATGCTGAAATCGCTATTCAGATCAATTTTATGATAGCGGATGCCGAAAAAATCACAATACACCGGGTAAAAGCTATAGCTGAAGCGTGGAAACAATAAATTACCATCATGGCTGTCAAAAAACGCATAAAAGGCAAACGCAAGGACTTCATCCGAACCGTTGCCGACAAAAGTTTGCTCCGGACGAACGCCGTATTTAGCAGCGATTTGGTTACGAAGGTCATTCGACAGCGGATCCGGGTAACGTTTGAGTGCGTCAAAGTCAAATTCATTCAGAAAAGCCCTGATTTGGGGCGACGGCGGGTAGGGGTTTTCGTTGGTGTTCAGTTTGATATAGCTGCGGTCCCGGGGCTGTTCACCCGGAACATAAGGGGTCAGGTTTTGCATTCTTCTTGAAAACATCTTGGCACCTTCATTTTATTTTGAAAGTAGTTCAGCCCTCCTTTGCTTGCGTGTCAGAAAGCCAAATTATTAAATCATCTTACATTATTTCGGAAAAAATGTAAACATGTAAATGAATGATACCGAATAATTCCAAATCCCTGCTTATCGAATCATTGTCAGCAGATGGAAAGTGCAGGAGTGCAAAAAATTTATTTTTTGCGCGTTTGTATGCAAAAAACCGCTTTGCTTAATTTTTGCACTCCTCTTCTGAAAATGGGTAAGTTATTTGGTCCCCATTCCTTTAGAGCCTGTTTGGAAAGTCGTGATCGAAGCGAAACAGTGTGGGAGCGAGGGCTGATTTTCGCAAATTTTAAGGGAATAGCCGGCCTATTG
>JAOZRC010000059.1 GCA_029940345.1 Desulfobacterales bacterium | reverse complement strand
CCTTACCAAATAAGGGTTTCTGAAACCCGTTTGCCCTTAGCTTGACGCGCATGCCTGAAGGGGCGCGGTATGATTAAGCCATATCTGTTTCACATCTCGCGCCCCTTCAGGGCGCAAAAAAATATATTATCACTAACCTGGGGTTGAAACCCCAGGCTATATCACTTTGCCGCTCTGCGGCATCCCCCCCAAATCCGTTATAATCAGTATAATTTCAATGAGTTTCTGATGATGCCTGACGAACCCTACAATCTGTAGCACATAGCTTTTTCAAATTAAGACTTGACCAAAGCGCTGAATTTCACTACCAATCATACACCCTCTCCCTCTCAGGCATCGGATACAAAACCCTTATGCCGCCTCCCACGCCTGCGATCTGCGCCGATAATAACCTGATCCGGCTTGTACGCGGCAACCTCCTCACCGAATGGTACCTCAACACCCCCTTCGGCATCGAACAGGGCTTTACCCTGAATCACCCGCCCCCTAACCCCGATAACGATAAATGGCTCCGCCTCGAAATGTCCCTGGACAGCTCCCTTGTCCCCGTCCTCGTGAATGACCGGACCGCCTCCTTTGAGGTAAAAATTAGTAATTTATCAGGTGTGTTATTATTCCCCCCCAAATCCGTTATAATCAGAAGAAATCCCTGTAGATGTGACACCAGATAACAAGTAAAGTTGAAGAGCTGCTCTTTCCCTTTTCCATCTACAAGGATTTTGTATAAGAATAGGGATATATAAGAAAGGGATTTCTTCCGACTTCGACCATAATTTCTGAATAGGATACAAAATTCGGCATCCTTCATTTTACGGTTTACAATTCGGACAAACTTACAGTTTGGCATTCGGTAGGTTTCGTCACTCTACACCCACCCTGCAATTTGGGTATATTATTTTTGGGGAAATCCCTTAATGCTTAGGAATTGGGACAAAATAACTTACCCATTTTCGAAAAGAGGAGTGCAAACCATAGTTTGCGTCACAGCATCGCAAACTGTGGTTTGCAATCCGGAATGTGGAAGTTATACTCGGCAAGGTCATAATTTGTGATTTTAAAATAATGATTCCAGAAGTCAGGTTTCAGTGTTCAGGTTTCAGTCATTAGCGCAAACGTCCTGACACCTGGAACCTACTGCGTATGTTTGAATAAGATAATCATAAAATGAAAATCCCAAATAATGGCCTTCTAAAGTATATTTCGTCCCCGTTCCTTACCGATCAATACGATGGACAGTTTTAATGCCTTTCACTCTTTTCAAAGACATGATGATTTTCTGCAAATGGTTAATGTTTTTGACACTGATGGTAAAGTGGCTATCCACCGTATTATTGTGAGCATACGTATCCGAATGAACATTTAAGATGTTTGAGTCGCTTTTGCTGATACTGGCCGCCGTATCACGCAATAATCCGGACCTGTCTTTGGAACGCACCCTGATTTTCACCGGATAGGTTTCCGCGTCAACTGTTTCCAGACTCCATGCCACTTCGATGCGTCTTTCAGGGTTCATTTTCAATGCATTGATACAGGTTTTGCGATGCACTGTCACACCAAAGCCGCGTGTGATATAACCTGTAATGGGGTCCCCGGGAAGCGGTTCGCAACATTTGCCGAAACGAATCAACATGTCATCAATACCTTTAACAATGACACTGGCCTTGGCCTTTTTTTTCTTTACACGCGTAATCAGTTTTTCCAGGATGGACTCGTGATCTTCTTCCGGCTCCGGTTTATCGATAAACTGATGAACCAGCTTGCGCGGCGTGTATTTGCCGTATCCGATACTGGCAATCAGATCATCTGCGGATTGAAAGGCGGACTGTTCAACAAACTGCGCCATTTTATCCGATTTGAGCAGTTTGCCGAAATTGAGGTTGTGTTTACGAAATTCCTTTTCGCACATTTCACGCCCCAGGTTCACGCTGCGTTCTTTGTCTTCCGCCCTGATCCATTGGCGTATCCGGTTGCGGGCTTTCACCGTCTTGACAAAACTCAGCCAATCTTTGCTCGGTTTGTGGTTTTTTGTCGTTAAAATAGCTACGACATCACCGTTTTTTATCTGGTATTGCAGCGGTACGATCCGTCCGTTCACTTTGGCACCGGTGCATTGATGCCCGACATCCGAATGAATCAGGTAAGCAAAATCAACGGGTGTGGCACCTTTGGGAAGGGTTTTCACTTCACCGCGCGGTGTAAAGAGACACACTTCGTCGGGAAAAAGGTCAATGCGTAAATTTTCTAAAAATTCATCAGGGTCATTAAAATTGGCCTGATTTTCAACCAATTCTTGAATCCAGGCGAATTTAGTGCTTGTATTTTCATCGACTGTTTGTCCTTCTTTATACCCCCAATGGGCAGCAACGCCGGATTTAGCCACTTGATCCATCTCACGGGTGCGGATTTGAATCTCCACCCTGGCTCCGTCAGATCCAATGACAGTCGTATGTAATGATTGATAACCATTGGGTTTGGGACGAGCGATATAATCTTTGAATTTGATATCAATGGGATTCCATAAACTATGGATAATCCCAAGCACTTCATAACAACATGTCTTGGCATCAAGTATGATTCTGAAGGCGATGACATCATACACATCCTGGTAGGCCAACTCCTGTTCCTGCATTTTACGATAAATGCTAAAATAATGTTTGTACCGTCCCAAGACTTCGCCCTCAATCCCATTTGCGGTCATTGCGACATTAATCTCGTTTTTGATCTTTTCGATATCTTGTTCGCGTTCCTCCTGTTCCCTGTCAACTGATTCTTTAATAGAAGCGTATTCATCCGGTAGCAGATAGCGAAAGGCAATGTCTTCAAGCTCTTTTTTTATCCAATAAATTCCAAGACGTGCGGCGATGGGCGCATAGATATCGAGTGTTTCCTGGGCGATAGCGCGTTTTTTTTTATCACTTTTATGGTATTTCAGGGTTCGCATGTTGTGAAGGCGATCAGCCAGTTTAATCAAAATAACCCTTAAATCATCGGCCATTGCCAGGATCATCTTGCGAATATTTTCGGCATGCTGAATCGCCTTACTGTTAAATGGGAGCTTACTTATTTTGGTTACGCCGAGAACGATATGCAAAACTTGCGGTCCGAACATGTCCTCTATCTCTTCGGCGCTGGCATGCGTGTCTTCAATAACATCATGCAAAAGACCGGCGGCGACACTGGACGAATCCAGTTTCAGTTCCGCCAGAATGCCGGCCACTTCAAGCGGATGGGACAAATAAGGCTCTCCCGATAAACGCATCTGGCCACTATGAACGCGTGCTGAATAAACGTAAGCGCGGTCAATAATGTCCGGATCGGCATTGGGATTGTTGCGCGCGACGGCGTCGAGAATGTTATTAATACGAATCATAAAATTTTAAGTTTTAGGTTTTAAGTTGCGACTTTTGGTTTTCCCAGAATAGCAGCGTGCGAACTTGAGTTTGCGAGTGCCTTGAAGGTAAACCAAAATCAGATTAGGGAATCCCCAATAAATAAACTACGCGTTATGCGTAATGTTGTAGGGTGGGTGGAGTGTAACGGAACCCACCGCATTTACGTAAAAGGTGGGTTCCTTTACACTCCACCCACCCTACATTCAGAGTATATTAATTTTGGGGAAATCCCTTACTGTATTTGAATCTTATTCAACAACTTGTAACTTAAAACTCCTTAATATGCTTTGGCAAACACAACCTGTTTATCAGACGGCTTGCCACAGTGTATGCAATGCCCTTCCACAGTGTCCTCTGACAAAGGAACAGATCGTATCGTTACGCTAAGGTCTTGTTTAATCTGCGATTCGCAGTCAGCCGCGCCGCACCACGGAGATCGGGCAAAGCCGCCGTGAATTTCGGGTCTCGTCGAATTTGCAGGTGTGAAAAAGTCATAAAACGCATCTCGCTTATCAATCGTGTGCGTGTTCATCTCCCTGAAATCCAGGGCGCGTTGAAAAAGCGTTGCCTGGATATCATCTAAAATAGCGGTGATCGTTTTGATAAAACTTTCACGCTTGACGGACTGTTTATCGCGATGAGCCATATCCCGGCGGCCAACAAAAACCGAATTGGCGGCAATGTCCCGCGGACCGATTTCGACACGTAGCGGGATTCCTTTTTTAATCCAGTCCCATCCGCGCGCTCCGCCGATATCGCGTGTGTCAATTTCGACCCGGATCGGTCGATTGTGGTAATTGACATTTTCCAGTTCATCCGCCAATTGATGGGTGAATTCCATCACAGGGGCGCTATCCGCCGCTTTACGAATAATCGGGAGAAGCACAACATGGGATGAAGCGATGCGCGGAGGCAGCACAAGACCGTCATCATCGCCATGGCACATGACCAATCCGCCAATCATGCGCGTGGATACACCCCAAGAAGTCGTCCAGGCAAATTCCTCTTTTTCCTGAGCCGATTGAAACCGGATACCGGAGGCTTTGGCGAAATTTTGTCCCAGGAAATGGGAAGTGCCGGCCTGAAGCGCCTTTTTATCCTGCATCATGGCTTCGATACACATCGTATCAATGGCACCGGGAAATCTCTCGGCCGCAGTTTTGGAGCCTTTAATCACGGGCATAGCCAAATATTCTTCGGCAAAACGGGCGTAAACGTCAAGCATCATTTGCGTGCGTTCAATCGCTTCCGCTTTATTCGCATGGGCGGTGTGTCCTTCCTGCCATAAAAATTCACTGGTTCGCAGGAAAAGGCGGGTGCGCATCTCCCAACGCACCACATTGGCCCATTGGTTGATTAACAGGGGCAAATCGCGATGACTGCTGATCCATTTGGAGAACGCATCGCCGATAATCGTTTCAGATGTCGGCCGCACCACCAGCGGTTCGGTGAGTTCACCCGCCGGAATTAATCCGCCTTCCGATCCCTTTTCCAAACGATGATGCGTCACAACGGCACACTCTTTGGCAAATCCCTCCACATGGGCGGCCTCTTTTTCAAGAAACGAGAGCGGGATAAAAAGTGGGAAATAGGCATTTTTAACACCGGTCTGTTTAAAAAGGATATCCATTTCATGCATAATATTCTCCCAAAGGGCGTAGCCCCAGGGTTTTATCACCATACATCCCCGAACCGGTGAATTCTCCGCCATGTCCGACGCTTTAATGACCTCCTGATACCATTGAGGATAATCTTGATCTCGCGTCGGTGTTATCGCTGTTTTAATTTTTTTCGCCATCAGTTCCTCTTTTATAGATTGATTGTAAAAAATATTGGTCGTTACGAGGCCCAACCTCTTAACAAGTGGCAAACTCGAACAAAGTGCCTGAATTCTTATGCTCGTTTTCGTAGTGTTGCTATGTGTTCTTAATCCATTTTGCTAAATTTTCTTTTATCCTGATAAGTCGTTTCTGACCTATCATACCCAATTTTCCAATCAAAATTTTGCTATCGACAACGGCAAGCCGGCTTGGTCTGATAACACTGGGTACTTTTAATCCGGATTTCAGAAAGTCTGTATCGTCAGAATCAATTATTTCATCTGACTCTGGCAATTTCTGATGTAGGCGGGAAGAAATCATGCAAATAAGCCAATCATCAAATATTCCAGGCAATTTTCGCAATACAAGCGTTGGACGGAGCCTACCCTTTTGTTGGTTAGTTTGAGGAAAAGCGAATAGAACAATATGTCCTTCAGAAATCATGAGAAAGTTTCCTTGATATCATCTAATGAATATAGCGATTCTTCGTCTTCCATCCCTCGCATTGCTGATGAAAGAGAGAAGGATTGCCATTCCTTTTGTTCTTCCTTATCCGTTTTTATCTTCATAAATTCCATAAAATCAAGTACTTCTGCTTGTTTTGATTCCGATAATGATTTTAAATTGTTTATAAGCCTTTCAGCAAGTTCCATTATATTCCCACCTTTCAATTAATTATGCAACATCTGATATTTGCAGGCGAATCAAGTGCTTCAAACTTTTCCACTCAGGTTGCTTTATAATTATCAACTTCCTGAAGTAAAATATCCACCAGCCTTTCTTCCGGAAACTTCTTAATCACCTCTCCTTTACGGAATAAGATACCCACACCGTCGCCGCCGGCCACACCGATATCGGCTTCGCGAGCCTCGCCGGGACCGTTAACGACACATCCCATAATGGCAATTTTCAGCGGAACCGGATAGGTCATCAGTGCGGTTTCCACCCGTTCAACGATCCTGAATAAATCAATTTGGCAACGGCCGCAGGTGGGACAGGAAATAATCTCCGGACCGTGATGTCGGATATCCAGGGCGCGCAGAATTTCATAAGCGACGCGCACTTCCTCCACCGGGTCACGTGTGAGGGACACCCTGATCGTATCGCCAATCCCTTCCGCTAATAACATGCCAATGCCGAGGGATGATTTGACTGTGCCGGGATACAACCCGCCAGCCTCGGTTACGCCAACATGCAGCGGCAGGTCCGTCTTGGCGGATAAAAGCCGGTAAGCTTTCAGGGTGCGATGCACATCCGATGCTTTAATTGATATTTTAATTGCGTGAAAATCCTGGGAGCGAAGTATATCAACATGCCGCAAAGCGCTTTCAACCATCGCTTCGGCAGTGACATCCCCGTACTTTTTCAGAAGGTCTTTTTCCAGCGAACCCGCATTCACGCCGATGCGAATCGGAATCCGATATCCTGTGGCGCAATCAACCACTTGCTTTATTTTAGCGGCGTTGCCAATGTTGCCCGGATTAATTCTAAGTCCGTCTGCACCCGCCCGAACCGATGCGAGCGCCAGGCGATAATCAAAATGGATGTCTGCAATCAAAGGGATTTTTATTTGTTTTTTTATCTGGGCAATTGCTTCAGCGGCCACTATGTCCGGAACCGCCGCGCGTATGATTTCACATCCGGCTTTCTCCAGGCGCTTGATCTGAGCAACGGTTTTGGCAACATCGCGGGTGTCCGTATTGGTCATCGACTGTACCGTGATCGGAGCGCCACCGCCTACATTCACATCACCTATCCTAATCCGGTCAGTTTTTTTTCGTTTTATTTTAAATGGCATCGGATTTTCGTTTTCCCATAGAACATCTGCTGTTCAATGTTATTTTTATCAGTCTGAATTCGCTGATTATCAAAGAGTTTGAATTTTTGCAAGTCATCCTTTGTTGATTTAGGATATAGTCCTTGCAACTCACAAAAAAATAAGTATAGGTTCTATTTCTGTTTTGACAAATATCAGTTTACGGCTTACATTGCAAACATTGGTATTCTTCATTCCCCGTTTTGTACTTTCATTGATTATTCCCTGGCGTGTGTGGCGTGCAAAATTTCGAATATAGAGCAATTGTCTTTTGAGGCTTGTACGATAAATTTTGCACATCGGAAAATTTTAGAAAAGTACTCACTGCTTTTTAGTTGCAATGAAGTGTTCCCAAATTATTGTTGATTTACCCCCAAAAGCTTAGTACTGGAATTGGTAATAAAGTAAATCGTCTTGATTCGTAAAAAAAAGGAGAAAAATCGGTGCAAACAAAAAAAACAAATCGTAATTTCAAATGGGTTATTATTTTCACCATCGCATTGCTATCTTTTATGTTTACAGCAAAAAGTGATGCAACTGATGAAAAAACATCAAAAGCGGTAGTGATTAAAGCGGATAAGGCCAAAGATCAGAAAACGGAAAAAGAAAAAACGCCTCAAACTGATAAAAAAGAGACTGTCGCTGATTCGGCTTCGGATCCCGCTGCCAAGGTCGCCATAGTAAATGGTGCAGTGATTACACAAAACGCACTGGACAGAGATCTGTTGGTCATTCGTAAACGTTTCACCCGTTCAGGAAAAGAACTCAAAGAAAGCCAGCTTCCGGCAATCAAAAAAGAGGTACTGGAAAACCTGGTAAACCGGACATTGCTTTACCAGGAAAGTGTGAAACAAGGGATTAAAATTGATGATAGCAAGGTTTTAGAACAACTGTCTGACATGAAAAAGCGTTATGATAATCCCAAGGATTTTGAAAAAAACCTGGAAGAAGCCAACCTTACCGAAACGGATTTAAAAGAACAGATTAAATTAGGCTTGGCCATTCAGCAATTGATTGATCAACAATTGGTCCAAAAAATAACGATCACTGAGCCGGAGGCGAAAACCTATTATGATGCCAACCTTCAAAGATTCAGCCAGCCAGAGCAGGTGAAAGCCAGCCATATCCTGATCAAAGCCGAGCCCGATGCGGGTGAAGCCACAACAGGCGAAGCTAAGAAAAAAATTGAAATGATTCAAAAACGGGTTAAAGATGGTGAGGATTTTGCCGCATTGGCTAAGGAATTTTCCGAAGGCCCCAGCGCGTCCAAAGGCGGAGACCTCGGTTACTTCGGACCGGGTCGCATGGTGAAACCTTTTGAAACGGCGGCTTTTAATCTGAAACCTGGTGAAGTCACCGATATTGTGAAAACGCGCTTTGGTTATCATCTGATTAAGGTTACGGATAAAAAACCGGCCAAGCAGATCACTTTTGAAGAAGTTCAAGAAAAATTGAAACAATTTTTAAAGCAGCAGAAAGTTCAAAAAGAGGTGGCAACCTATATTTCGAAACTAAAAGAAAGCGCTCAAATTGAACGGTTTGTAAAATAAACAGGATGTACAAACAATTTTTTGGGTTAAAAGAAAAACCGTTTCATCTGACACCTGACCCTGCCTTTCTTTATCTCAGCAAAAGCCATGAAGAAGCGTTAGCTCACTTGACTTATGCGCTCTCGCAAGGTGATGGTTTTGTAGAGATTACCGGGGAGGTGGGAACAGGGAAAACTACCTTATGCCGCGCTTTTCTTGCCAACCTGGATAATTCAACTGACGCCGCTTATATTTTCAATCCCAAATTAGATGCGATCCAGTTGTTAAAGGCCATCAATGATGAATTCGATATTGATTCGAGTGCGGATAACGCCAAAGACCTTATTGATCGTCTCAATGCCTTTCTCATGCAAAGCAAATCCGATGAGAAAAAAGTCATCCTGTTAATTGATGAAGCACAGAATCTGACGCCTTCGGTTTTGGAGCAATTAAGACTGCTTTCTAATCTTGAGACCACGACTGATAAACTGTTACAGATTATCCTGGTGGGCCAACCCGAGCTAGGCGCCATGCTGGATTCCTATGAACTTCGTCAACTGGGGCAACGCATCACTTTAAGCTGTTACCTGGCACCGTTGAATTTCACCGAAACCAAAGATTATATCAATCATCGTCTGCATATCGCCGCTTCGAAACAGACCGTTAAATTCGATCGCGCCTCCCTAAAGCGTATTTACAAATACGCCGAAGGCATTCCGAGACGAATCAATATTGTTTGCGACCGTGTTTTGCTGACCGCTTTTGGCCTTGACTCTCGCAAAATCACCGGCAAAATCACGAAAATGGCGTTACGCGAACTTTCAGGCCGAAACGCATTTAAAAGGCAACGCGCAATCAATCTGAAAATAGCGGTGCTGTCGTTAGTTCTCATCGGTATTGTCTCGTTAGGGTTGGCGCTGTATCCCTATTTCCGGTCAGAAAGCAACAAGCACTTTGAGACTGGCTTCGATGGGCTGCAATCCGATCTTCAATCGGAAATAGACAACCTGAATAACAGGGCGGACGTCACCCTGCCTGTTAAGACGCAATATCCTGGGCCCGCTAAAGTAATGCCTGATTCCGTGGATATATCCGGCAAACAGTTGGTCGAACTTTTACTAAACACGAATCGGCCTTTAACCAGACAGATGGCATTGCAAGCCGTATCAGATCACTGGCAAATCCGGTATGAAAAGGCGGATGGTCTGGATATGATTGAGGATGACCTTACCTTTTTCCTTGCGGCGATGAAAGCTGACAGCTTATTTATTCATGAAGTCAAATGGGATTTCGCATTGGTAAAAAAGTTAAATTTACCGGCGATTCTTTGTTTTAATCTTGATGAAAACAGCCCCACACGTTATCTGACGCTTGTCCATATCAAGGATGATAAAGCAATTCTTCAAAGCAGTGATACCGCCAATCAGATGAAAATCAGTATTGATGAACTGACATCCGACCTGATAAAAACAGCTTATATTCCCTGGAAAAATTATAGAAATCTTCAAGGAGCGATCCCAAAAGATGCCCCGGATGATTCGCTGCTGGCTTTAAAAGTGCTTCTCAGAGATATCGGTTTTCAGAATATTCCGATCAATGCAGTTTATGACCGACACACCATAGATGCGGTGAAAATGATTCAGTCTAAACATGGCATGCCAATTGATGGCGTCGTCGGCGTTTTAACCAAAATAATTCTTTATAATGAAGCCAAAACGTTTGCTATTCCTCATCTTAATATTTAGGCCCAGCTATTCGTCAGATTTTTAATATCGTTCAATTAATCCATTTCATCGCAATTGCCAGTCTATCATCTCCGCCCTCTCCCCCTTGTGAAAAGAAAAACCTGAAACCCGAACAGGTATGTATATGAATAAAATAATCCGATCCGCCTTCCAACTGAAACCGCTTCCTGTTTCTCTCTTGATGACTGCTGTTTTACTCGCTTGTTCTTTTTTTTTAGGTGATAAAATCGAATTTTTAAAATTCCTGGAATTAAAAACATTGGATCTGCGCTTTCTTACCAGGGGGGTGAGAACACCTGCTGACGAAATCGTGATTGTGGCAGTCGATGATGCCAGTATTAAACACTATGGCGCTTGGCCCTGGCCAAGATCCGTGCATGCTCAAATGCTGGATTTCTTAAATGCCGACGGAGCCAAAGCAATCGGTTTTGATTTTATCTTTGCCGATGTTCAGGAAAACGCTGACCAGATAAAGCTAAGACGTCTGCTTCGGCATTACCAGTCACTGTCGATATCTAAAGAACCGAGCGAAGGCGCACCTTTTGGTGAAATGATAAGCCAGGTTTTACAAAACAGTGAACATGACCGTATCTTTGCCCAAGCGCTAAAAATGAATCAAAACGTTACGCTTCCTATTATTTTTCAAGATTTTGAAAGTAAACATGAAGCCGATCCATATAATGATACGGAACCATCTGTTAAACTTGTTGAAGAAGATAGTGATGATGATATGCCGCCGCCGGAAATACTGGAAGCCCTTCTGTCATCCGATGAACCGGATGACAGCTTACTGGTGCCGTCTCCCCAAGTTGCGGCGTCCGCCTTTAAGCATATTATTCCATCTCTGACGGGCTCCATTTTCCATACGCCGGTTGCCTTAAAAATATTAGCGCCTTTGACGGAATTTTGCCAAAATACGCGCTATTTAGGTGCCGCTAACGTGTTTCCGGATATTGACGGTTATCAAAGATGGGCCAATATGATCATCGCTCTTGAGAATAAATTTTATCCGACCTTTGCGCTTCAGCTTGTAAAACAGTTTAATTCTTTAAACGAAACGGATGTTCAATTGATTCAAGGCGTCGGAATTCAGGCTGGTGATGTCATGGTTCCTTTGGACAAGACCGGACGTCTGTTAATCAATTATTACGGCCCTGCCTATACGTTCAAATATTATTCCTATGCCGAAGTGCTTGAAAAGCAACTTCCCGAGGGAACCTTTAAAAACAAACTCGTTATTATGGGCTATGCGGCCACCGGTCTTTTCGAAATATTGACAACCCCTTTTAGTGAAGCCATGCCTGGCGTTGAAAAACATGCCACCGTCATTTCCAATATTTTACAAAACGATTTTTTGATTGGGAACCAATCAATAAATTGGCTTAATTATCTCTATATCATAATTATAGGCGTATCTGTCGGGTTGATTGCACAACGCGCCACCTCTGTTCAGGCTACGGTTCTGATCAGTTTAGTCTTAGCGTTGGTTGTTATATCTGATTATCTTTTATTTAGATATTTTAATCTATGGGTGAATAGCGTTTATCCGGTTATAACGTATCTTTTTGTCTCAGTAGGTATGATTGTGTTGAAATACTTCATCGAAGAAAAGGATAAACGGTTTTTGATGGCCACCTTTGAAAGGTATATTACGCCTGAACTGATTGAAGAGATGTACACTCAAAAAAAAATCCCTGATCTTGGGGGTGAAATGCGCAAGATAACGGCTTTTTTTAGTGATATTCGCAACTTTTCAAGTTTATCCGAAAAATTGACCGCTCATCAGCTAGTCGAGCTTCTCAACGAATATCTTTCCGCAATGACAGATCTTCTCAATGCGGATAGAGGCACATTGGATAAATATGAAGGTGATGCTATAATCGCTTTTTTCGGCGCACCATTAGACTTGGAAGATCATGCTTTGCAGGCTTGTCGGGTGGCTGTAGCAATGCAGACAGCTTTGCGTAAATTAAATGTACAATGGAAACGAGCGCAATGCCTGCCGGAGGAATCGGATCGCAACACATTCAATCTGCCCGCCGATCAATGGGAACCAGGGGCCCGCTGGCCCAAAGAAGTAGGCCACATGCGGATGCGCATCGGAATTAACACAGGTGATATCGTGGTGGGCAATATGGGAAGCCTCAAACGGATGGATTACACCATGATTGGCGACGCCGTCAACCTTGCATCCCGCTTAGAGAACGCCTGTAAACAGTATGGCATCTATACAATGGCGAGCGAATACACGCTCAATTCGGAATTTACGGATGTCAATGGCGTTAACCAAAAAGTTATTGATCAGGTTGAAGCGCGTTTCATAGATACAATTATTGTGGCCGGCCGGCAAACACCCACCAAGGTATATGAAATTCGCTCGTTAAAAGGTGATCTTTCTTCGTCAGAGAAAACTCTTTTTGAGTTGTTTGATAAAGCGATGCAATATTATCGCGCTATGCATTGGGATAAAGCCATTGACCTTTTTAACCAATCCCTGCAATTTGAGGATTCGTCCGAAGCGGATGTGACGCCCTCAGAAGTTTTTATCCGCCGTTGTGAGGCATTTAAGAAAAAGCCACCCGCGTTCTCGGGTGAAAAATGGGATGGTGTTTTCCATCTGCTTAAAAAATAATTTTTTCGACCTGTGCGGTTAAATTTTCCGCAGGGTGGGCAAAGGCTGTTTTCTTTTATAAAAGCAGTCGCCAGGCATGGCCGAATTTTCCGGTGATTTTTGGGAATGGACTTCTTATGAATACCATTTCTAAGAAAAAACTCGATGATTTCAAGTTTGACAAGAAATTGTAAAAATTCTATGAAGATGGATATTTTGCTAACATATCTACAAGGATTTTTTATAAGAAGAGGATAATAAGAAGGGGATTAAACTGTTTCTTATAAATCCCTATTCTTATTTAAAATCCATGTAGATAGCCTCCCTATTGCAAATTTTTAAATCAACCGGATCAAGGAGAAACGCCATGCAATATCCCTTACAAGAAAGAATCGGCAATCCTGACCTGTTTGCCGGCCGTGAAAAAGAATTTCAGGATGCAGAGAAATGGCTGGCTTTTATTCCAAAAAAATTGTCCAAATCGCGGATGATCCTGGCGCGCCGCAAAAGCGGGAAAACCGCGTTTGTGCAGCGTATTTTCAACAATCTGTGGAATGCGAACGGAGATGTGATTCCGTTCTATTTTGAAATGACGGAAAATAAAATCTGGATTCCACAGCTTGCGGTGAAATATTACCGCGCCTTCGCCTCGCAATATATTTCCTTTATTGAAAGAGATGCATCACTTGTTGAACACCCGCTTTCCCTGAAAAAAATCAGGGAATACGGTGTGTCCAAATCAATCTCATTTTTTGTAGATGATATTGATTTCCTGATAGAAGAAAACAGACCGCACGGCATGCATGGTTTAATGTGGGACACCGCCTGCGGAGGGCCGCATCGTTTTGCGGCTGTGCATGATAAGCGCTTTTTGGTGATCCTTGATGAATTCCAAAATTTAGCTGATTTTGTTTACCGGGATGAAGCGTGCCGGAATGCGCTGGATGAAACGATGCCCGGCAGTTATCATTCCCTTTCCGAATCAAAAATCGCCCCGATGCTGGTAACCGGCTCGTATATCTCTTTGCTGCTTGAGATATGCGGAAAATACCTGCAAGCCGGCCGGCTTTCCGATTGGCATTTAGACCCGTATCTCACATCGGATGAAGGTTTGCAGGCGGTATATAAATACGCCGAACATTACAATGAACCGGTTACAAACGAAACGGCGCTTCTGATCAACCGGCTGTGCATGTCAGACCCGTTTTTCATTTCCTGTGTGATGCAGAGCAAAAGGGACTTGAGCACAGAAGAGGGCGTGATTGAAGCGTTCAATTATGAAATCACCGACCGCCGTTCCATGATGACCAAAACATGGCATGAATATATCCAGCTTACCTTGCAAAAAATCAATGATCGCCATGCCAAGAACATGCTCCTATTCCTCAGCAAGCATTCCCACAGGTACTATACGCATCGGGAACTGAAAGAGAAACTGCAAATCGATC
>JAOZRC010000592.1 GCA_029940345.1 Desulfobacterales bacterium | reverse complement strand
ATATCAAATACAGGGTCAATACACCGGCCATTCATCTTTTGAGTTTCAATTAAAGACGCCAGTTCTTCAAGCGTGGGCAGTCGCCAATCATTGAAACCGGCAAAGCGGTTACGGTTCAACTGGCGAACATAATCATTTGTAGCATTGTATGGCATACGCTTATTTGATCCTGACCGTTGCCACATCAAGCCTGTCTTCCGATCCGTTACCTGCCGTTGCCAATATTTACAAAATAGTTTTTGAAATCTCCAGATTTGTTCACATATTTATTAAAAAAGTTATGCTTTTTGAGCATGGCTTTGACATCGTCAACAGAAAGCGTTGCAGGCCGTCTGCGGAGTCTGACACTTGGCTGCACTGGCGTCACCGGTTCAGGCGGTTTGATTACTTTTGGAACTTCTGTCGTTTTTTGGGTTGGCCTCAGCGATGGTGCGGCCGTAATTTTCGGTGTCACTTGTCCGGCGCGTACTAAACGAACGTAGCGGTCGTCGTTGCGGTAGTCGTAGCCAAAGACGACGCCGTTAAAGAAACTGACGCCCCACGCCAAACCCGACGAACCTTTTACTGTGTCAGAATTCCAGCAATACGACTGTTTTTTGTCAAATACAGGATCAATATACCGGCGATTTATTTTTTGCCTTTCGGTTAAAGACGCCAGTTCCTCCAGCGTGGGCAGTCGCCAGTCGTTATAGCCACCCAAGCCTTTACGGTTCAACTGGCGAACGTAATCATCTGTATCTTTGTATCTCATATAATTATCAGAGCCTGACTGCTGCCACATCAAGCCTGTTTTCCGATCCGTTACCGTGCCTTTGCCGTTATCCTTAAAATCGTTTTTGAAATCCCCGGATTTGTTCCAATTTATATCAAAAAAATTATGTTACTTGAGCATGGCTTTGACATCGTCAACAGAAAGCGTTGCAGGCCGACTTCGAAGGCGAACATGGGGTTTTTGATTTAAGGCCTGCAATTCTTTATGTTCAGGCGCGACCTCCAGCCCTTTTTTGATATATTTATCCGCTTGCTCATATTTTTTGCTTTTAAAAGCTTTGAGAGCCAAGGCTTTGTAGCTATCTGCAATTTTCTGGATGCCTTCAAGCGCCTTATCATTGCCAGGGTCAATTTTAAGTGCTGTCAAATAATTTTCATACGCGTTGGCTCCAGGTGGTGTGGTCAATTTATTATTTTTTCTATATTTAGCGGCGGTTTTCAATAAAGCGGCGATTTGGTCAGCTTTTTGTTTTTCAGAATCTTGCAGTTCTTTAATCTCTTTTTGCAATTTTTCATTGGCAGTCTGAAGGGTTTGGGTTTCTTTAAGCAAAACGGCCATTTGATCATCTTTTTGTGATTTGTCTTGGCCCAGCACGGCAAGCTGTTCCTTTTGAGTCTTAATCTGTTTCAAGAGGGATACGGATCGGGCGTTATTCTCTTCAAATTTCTGCTGCAAAGCGGAGATTTCGCGTTTATTGGCTTTTTGGGTTTCTTGAAGCAGGTCAATGTTATCTTTATTGGGTGGATTTGCTTTTTTCAGTGCGGTATTCTCATTTTTCAGTGAAATTATCATATCTTCGCCGTTAAATCTTGCGCCCATAAGATAAAAGATGCCGGAAGTCGCCGCAAGCAGGTCAATGATCAGCAAAATAGCCAATGGCCAGCGAATGACAGGAGCCTTTTTTACATCTGTAAGCTTGCCATGCCGCAGCCGCCAGTACCGCCGGTTGATATCCGTGTGATCGGGATGCTTCTTGCGCACCGCATCCAGAATACCCAGATAGTCATGCTGAAAATCACGCTTTTTACGGGTTTTGTGCTCAAGCGCGTTAAGCCAATCTTCCTGATCCGGGTTTTTAATTAGCGCCGCGCTATAATCGCCTTGCTCCCACAACTCCGCGGCTGCAGCGGACAGTCGGATTGTCAGGTCTTCCTCCGACTCGGTTTTACGCTTGTTCACCCAGGCGCAAGCTTTAACATTGTAGTCGCCGGTTTTGGGCAACGGCTCCAGTTCGGCTTCCCAGGTGTTGTCAGCAATCTTCTTAATCGTGCGCGGTACTGTTGTTTTACCGGCTACGGTAATATTTAGCCAGTGTCCGTCAGAGGGCAGTCCTCGGCCTTTGGCGTTAATGCGCAGTAAATAGGGGCGTCCCAATTTCACCTTATGGGGAATCCCGATGTTCAGCGCGTCAAGCGCCGGGTTGAGCATTTCTCCTATCCGGCAGGCGCGTTGATACACTTGCTTGGCCGCGGGCCGCTGTTCCGCTTTGGCCGCAAGCAAGTTTTCGACCAGCACGCAGAGTTGTGTGACAATCCGTTTCGGCGATAATCGTCAGGTCTTCGTCAATAAAGAGGTGGCGCATATCGTTTTTCAACGTCTGCAGTTCGCGCGCCGTTAAGCCGCCAATCTGACCGAAGTGATTTTCAGCGCCGGTAAACGGTTTGCCGCTCATATGATCTGGTCGGCCACCTGGCCCTGAGCGCGTGTGTAATTGCCGGTCACCAGCGCATGAATAAGAAGCCCCAACGGATACAAATCAGCCGATTCGTCGAATTGAAAGATAGGATCGCCGTTGTCAAGTTTTTTGGGCAAAAGCATTTCGGGCGCGCCCCAATCCGGCGTGCCGGCCAGTGAAAAAGTCAGGTTATGGCCGATGCGTTTTACTATGCCGTAATCGGACAGGTACAGATCGTTGTCTTTGACCAGCACGTTTTGCATTTTCAAATCGCGATGGCTGAATTTGCCCGGTTCGCCCGGTTTGCCCGGAAGCGTATGCACGGTTTTCAAAGCGACGGCAATTTGGCCTATCCAGCGCACCAGCGTAGCGCCGTCAAACGGAAAAGCGGCGTCCGTGCGCTGTTCATACACTTCGGCCAGACTGTGGCTGCATAGCGGTAACACCATGACCGGCGCACCATCTGTGTGGCCAAATTCTAAAAGCGGCAGAATATGATTTTGCATTGCGACTTCAGGCGTCAAGCGGCGCAGAAATTCAATCTCCTTGTTTTGCACTTCTTGTTTTGCACTTCGATAATTTTGGCAAGAAATGATTTGGAATAGGGCGAGCGGTTTTCAGGACTGCGGGTTTGGATGGTTTTGACAGCAACCATGACGCCGTCACTGATGCGTTCGGCCTGCCACACTACGCCGTAAGCGCGAAAGCCGATCTCTTTGATAATGCGGTATTGATCCTTTTTAAGAGTTATTATGGTGTCAGGTTTAATCATGGCGATATATTAGAATGATAGCAATTGAATCGTCAACAGGTTTTAATGTTGCCTGTTTTTAATTGTATGAACCGCTGGCACCCTTGATTAAATGATGTTTATGATTTATTCTCAGCAAAGCGAACTGTGGGTTTATCTTGCTTTGGGTGTCATCAATGCCAATCGCAGACCCGTGTCACCTGTAGAAAAAGCCGCGCACCACCGGATAAAATTGACATTGTAATCCAAGGCAAATCTTTTTTTGTGAAAGCTTCGTCAAGAAATTGATAATACACGGGAACAGCGGCTTGCGGGTTATTGCGATCCTGTTCGCAAAACAAGCGATTGACCGCCCGTTTGAAAATTTAGGTTTTACCCATACGTCTCTGGCCTGGTAAAACCGTTGACATGGTTCTTCGGCGAATGGCGTTCAGAGCTGCTTTGTAGAAATAGTCGATATAATCCGTCCGATCAGTATAAACTGCTTCAGGAACAAACGTTTGAATTGCATAAAGTTTGTGCATAAGAGACGTTCTCCAATCAGCGTTTCTTATTTTTCAAGTGTTATCGCAATCGGGAAATCCTTAATCGTTGCCGGTTTCGTGGTCGTAGGAGTTTGTCGCCCCTTGGTTAGCACTTTAACCCGTTCGGAGATATATAAATCAAGCTCGTT
>JAOZRC010000591.1 GCA_029940345.1 Desulfobacterales bacterium | reverse complement strand
TACAGAGCAATGAACTATATAGATCATTTCCAATTAATACATGCAATGGTTCAAAAAAAACCATTAGACTCTAAGGTATTGCTCGCCAATGTTGACAAACGTGCTGTCATTAAGGCGTTACAAAAAACAAAAGCGGGGGTTCCCAAGTCATTCCGATATACCAATGAACCTATGGAAGAGGAATATCTGTCTAAGATGCCTCAAAAGGATAAAGATCGCTTATGGGATATTTATGAAGATGTCCGCAAATATCCTAATAAGGTGTTGCCCCAATTGCTTGAATTACAAGAACGCTATCCGCAAGTGCCATGCATCTATAATTACGTTGCCACTGCTTATGCGTATCTAAGACAAGAGCGACATTATTTGAATATGTTAAATGAAACGGTGCGTCGGTTTCCTGAATATCTCTTTGGCAAAATTTCGCTTGCCGAATATTATCTCAATAAGAATAAACATCGGAAAGTTCCTGGTATCCTTGATCGTAAATTCGAGATTTACCACCATTATCCGGCAAGTGTTGATACGTTTCATGTTAGTGAAGCCCGTTCATTTTACGGAGTGGTCGGACGCTATTTTATCAGATCTGATAAACTTGCGCGTGCCCTGTTTTGTTATTTCACCTTAGAAGACGTTGATTCAGAGCATTGGACGATTCGTCAATTAGGTGATGAGATTATCACGAAGGAAGTAAACAAATTGAGAAAAGACATTTTTAAAAATGCTCGCAGAAAACATAGACGAAGAAAGAAAAGTCGATGAAGTCAGGAAGGGATGGAACCAAGTTGATAACTACATTCGTAGTGTCAGACGCCTGCATGGCAGAGACATCATGGTGAACGGAAGCTTTGTCTTCGGTTTCGATAACGACACTGCCGATGTATTTGAACACACGTAACCGTTCACTCCCCCCTTAAGTGGAACGGCTTTCCGCTCTACATGATCGCGCCATGCGTGAGTTTGTAGCGCGGGAAGCTGTCCCGCGTTAGTTTGAACGTAGGGGGGAGTGAACGGTTACCTCGTAACGAGTGGAAGTGTCCTATCTTATGCAGTTAGAAGCCTATTCACTCTTTTAAGATAATGCGCGCATCGACAATGCTGATACCGCTTTCATACACAATCACCGGATTTAAATCCATCTCTTTGATTTCAGGGTAGGATTGGACTAATTCGGAACATAGCAGAAGCAGTTTGCGCAGCACTTTCTGATCCAGCGGCGCCTGGCCGCGAGCGCCGCTTAACAGTGGATAGGCTTTGATTTCCTTGACCATTTTACCCGCTGCCGTTGGCGATATGGGAAGCACGCGGAACACAACGTCCTTCATTATTTCAACCAGGATGCCGCCGATGCCGAACATAATCACCGGGCCGAATTGATCATCAATTTTGGTTCCGATAATCACTTCCGTACCGGATTTTGCCATCGGGGCCACAAGAACGCCCCTGATATCGGCCTTGGGGTCGAATTTTTTGGCGTTTTTGATAATATCGTTGTATGCCGTGCGAATGGCGTCTTCTGTTTTCAGATTGATGCGTACGCCTTTGGCATCGCTTTTATGCAAAATGTCCGGCGAAACGATTTTGAGCACTGCCGCGCTGCCCGCCTTTTTGGCATACTTGACCGCTTCATCCGCGTTGTCAGCCAAATATTCAGCGGGGATTCGCGCCCCATGAGCCCGGAACAGGGCTTTAGCTTCATGCTCCAACAAACAGTTGCGCCCTTCCTTGCGCGCCGTGCGAATAATTTCCTGGCCTTTGGTTTTGATTTTAGATTTGCTATCCAAAATAAACCCGGCTTTGGAATGATATTGCTTCAGATAGCGGCCATATTTCGCTAAAACGCCGACGCATTTGCAGGCCACGTCCAAAGAGTCGTAAACCGGAATGCCATAATAACGCAGAAGATGAAGCGCATGGGGTTTTTCAGACGTGTAAAGGCTGTGCAGGATAATCGGCTTTTTGCTTTTACGCACGAGTTTGCCCATACGATGGGCGCCGTCTTCTTCCATAAGCGCCAATTTTTCGGCAAAGCGGATGCCGTAACCGCCGAACAGTCCGACGATTAAAAGCCCGCCGACATTGCGATCTTTAAGAATAATATCAGCGCAGTCGGCAAACAGTGATGGGTCATCGTCAGTGCCGCCGGCCACATCCACCGGATTGCGCAATGAAGCGGCAGCAGGCAGAATCTTGTTTAAACGTTTTTTTGTTTTTTCTTTCAGTTCGGGCATGTTCACGCCCAAATCGGTGAGAAGGTCCGCGGCAATGGTGGCATGACCGCCGCCGTCAGCCAGAATGGCGATATTGTTGTTTTTAATACGCGGCAGACTGGAAAGGGTTTCGGCCGCCGGGAAAAGTTCATCCGAATTTTCAATCACCGTTATGCCCGCGCGTTCAAAGGCGCCCCGGGCCACTTCCGAGATACCGGCCAACGCGCCGGTGTGCGAACCCGCCGATTGTTTTCCGGTGGCGGAGCGCCCGCTTTTCAATAAGATAACAGGTTTGTGCAATGTCGTTTTATAGGCCTGCTGAAGAAACGCGCGCCCTTCCCGCATCCCCTCGACATACATCAGGATCGCTTTGGTGTCCGCATCCTGATCGAAAAATTCGAGATATTCATGGAATTTAATATCCGCCTCGTTGCCCACCCCCACATAGTAAGTAAAGCCTTTCAAGCTTTTGACGCTCGCTTCGGTAATCAAAGTGAGAGCCATGTTGCCGCTTTGGGTTAGTAATGCGATTTCACCTTTGGGTGCATTTTTTAAGCCGACAAGATTCAAATTACTTTTCAGGTTCATCATGCCGGAAGTGTTCGGCCCCACCAGACGAATATTGTTTTTATGGGCTGCGGCAACCATTTTTTCTTCGAGGATGCGGCCTTGGGCACCCAGTTCGCCGAATCCGCCGGCAATGATGACAGCGCCGCTGACACCTTTCTTACCGCAATCTTCCAAAATTGAAGGAATCGTTTTGGCCGGCGTGGTGATTAAAGCGACATCCACCGGGTCTTCAATTGCGGATACTTTGGGATAGCATTTCATCCCTAGAATGCGTTTTTCTTTGGGATTCACCGGGTAAATAGCGCCTTCATATTTTTCATCCAAAAGCGTACGAATCGTCTGATAGCCTCTTTTGGTCACGGTTTTAGAAGCGCCCACAATAGCCACTGATTCAGCATTTAAAACTTTATCAAGAGACATTTTATTCCTTTCTTTTGCGATCCTCAAATGTTTGCAGGGAGTCTTGACGTTCTTTGGTGGAAACGCAAGCCAGACATGCCTCAACTTCGTACTCCATCAACGCTTCCATACTGACTTCGCCCTGCGCCATCAAAAATCCTTTTTTAATCATTTTGATTGAAAACGCGGAGTTGGCGGCAATTTTAGCGGCCATCTCCCGCGTGGATGCCATCAACTGCTCCGAAGGCACCGCTTTATTCACCAGACCGATGCGCGCGGCTTCGCGGCCATCAATGTAGTCACCGGTGAACAGAAGTTCCTTGGCTTTGCCCGGGCCGATTAAATCCTGCACCAGACGCATGGCGCCGCCGGTTACAGATGACGTCACTTTGGCTTCCGGCGATCCGATTTGGGCATCTTCGGCGGCAATCCGAATATCGCAAGCCAGCGCCAATTCATATCCGGAACCCAACGCATATCCATTGATGGCGGCAATCGTGGGTTTTTCAAAGCGGATAATCTGGCGTGAAGCAGCCTGGAGCGCCTCCAGGTAGTCGCGGTAATCCTCCAAACTACGGTTCCTGGACTCTTTTAGATCCGCGCCAGTGGAAAACGCCCGTCCTTCACCGGTGATAATCAGCGCTTTGATCTGCGAATCATTTTTAACATCATCCAGCGCAGTTTGAAAATCA
>JAOZRC010000590.1 GCA_029940345.1 Desulfobacterales bacterium | reverse complement strand
AATACTTACGAATTCCGGTGGCGACCTCAAATTATGCCGGGTGCGCAAATCTGTTCTGACACTGCTTGAACTGTTGCGTATCCATCGCATTATCGAAATCTTCAACACTCGGGAAGAAGCGGTGCGTTCGTTTGCGGATTAACAGCATCCGTTGCACCATAAAGGAATACTATGGAGAAACCTGATACAGACCTGCAAACAGTAACCGAATTGAAACATTTTATCAAAAAAATACTTCTGGAGAACCGAACGTTGAAAGCGGACAAGGCCGAATTGATGCGGAAAAATCAGGAATTGTCAGCTTTGCAGCCAACCGTAGCAGTGTTAAACGGCTTTATATCTATATGCTCAAATTGCAAATGCATCCGTGATGTGGATGAAAAACAGCCGCCGGTTTGGATGGTTCCGGAAGCCTTCTTTGAAAAATATACCGGCGCACGTTTTACTCATGGAATATGTCCGCAATGCGCTCAAACACTCTACCCGAACCTCAATGTAACTAAAAAAGGAGGTGATCTGACAGCAAACAACGGCAATTAGAATTATGTAAATTGAAATCATTAACGAACAATTAAGGAGAATTAAATTATGCAGAATAAAAAGTACATTATAATCGGATTAATATTATTTGGATGTTTTTCTTTTATCTTTTCAATAAACGGCCTTGCCAATGCATCACCCATTGATCTGTCAACCTGGTATGTTCAGCAATATCCCGATCCGGGCATTCAACCATCCGGCACATGGGAACTGTCTGACAATAATGAAACGGTTACGCAGACGGTCAATGCCGACCCTACGATGTATTTAAACGGGCTTGATCAGACTTCATACACAATGGATGGCTCATGGAAAGTGAACAAGCCTTATGCGGAAGAATTTATTGATAATGATTTAATCGGCTTTGTTTTCGGTTATCAGGATGCCTCCAATTTTTATCTCATGGACTGGAAAAGATATAAACAAACGGATGGCAGCGATTATGTCAATTTGGGAACCGCTTTGGAAGGTTTTTCAATCAAGAAAATTTCCGCCGGCTCAGTAAGTGATTTGCAAGCGCGTGATTTCTGGCATTCGGAAGGAACCGACAATACGTCAATTCTCGCATCTGACTTTAGCGAAATAAACGGTTGGAATTTTGACACGCTGTATGACTTTCATCTTGATTTTACGCCCGGTTCTTTTTCCATCGCCGTGTCCTTAAACGACACCGATCTTTGGAATGTTACGGTCAACGACAGTTCATTCACTTCAGGTCAATTCGGTTTTTATAATTTTTCGCAGCCGTCAGTTGAGTATTCCGGTTTCGAGCAGACCTCTAGCGTTCCTGAACCGGCTTCAATGGTTCTTCTTTTCTCGGGTTTGATCGGGCTTGGGATTTTCAGATCGAAATTTCAGAAATCAATCGTCAAGTAGTTATGTTTGAAATTTTAACATAAAACGGGCTTTTAAATGAATGGTGCCAGAAAATTTGAATTATTAATAAACAATAAGGAGGATTAAATTATGCAAAATATGAAGAGGAATACTACCGTGATTTCAAGACGTAATTTCCTTAATATTCTACTAAAAGGATCAATAGTTTTAGGAGGTTTGGGATCGGGTTTAACTTTATTTCCTCAGAAAGCCTTTGCTGATCAAATTTTAGCTTTGGATGACAAATTTGAACCTGCCTCTTTCGCAGAAATTCCATTTGTGTATCCATTTAATAGAAAATCTTTTAGCAAAGACAATTGGGGGAATACAAATATTTTTGGAAATATTCATCAAAATATTGTTCCAGGTTCACATCATACAGGTGAGGACTGGCTACTTAACAAAAATGTTTATAGAACCAGTGGAAAATCATTTTATGCCGTTAATCATGGTGTCGTCATTTATGCAAAAAGTTATCCTCTATCTAAACTAGGAAACTTAGTTATAATAAAACATAAGGCTAATTTACAAGAAACATTTCAGATACCTGAATTTCATTATGAAAGAATCAAAAGGGAGGAGTACAATTCTGTTGTTATTTATTCCTATTATTTGCATCTTAAAGAAGTCAATGTTGAGGTCGGAGAAAATGTCCGTAAAGGAATGGAAATAGGAAAAACTTACCTTGCAAGCGAAAAAGTCAATGGTAAATACGAGTATTGGCCTCACCTTCATTTTGAAATGTGGAGCAGAATCAAAGTTAACAACAATGATACTTATAACGATAGTCAAGGATATGATCCACCAGGGCAGTTTGGATCCTCTGTCAAAAAATTAGTCGGAGGTAGTTCTTTTATTGATGAGAACAATAGCAATAAGCCACTTATTTTGGGGATGCCTCAGCAAACATATAATGGATATTTGACTATTCGGGGATTAAGGTTTGGAGATTATCCTGGAAAAATAATTATTAATGATAAGCCTTCTGGCAACTATGTTTATGATTTGTCAGCATACTCTGGTAATTCTGTGATTTGGGAAGATAATAGAATAACTTTCTCTTTGAAAAAATGTTTCCCAGAAGGGGAGCATACTTCTCCTTTTATATCTGGAATTATAGATAAACCCGTATCAATCCAAGTTATTATAAGTAAAAGTACAAAAAAAGCAGCTAGTAATATTAAATACTATCCATTTTCTGATGTCATCATGGGTCAATGGTATAGTAACTGTGTATTCAAATTATGGAAAAAGGGAGTGATAAATGGCTATATCGAAAAAAATTATGATAATGACTATATGAGTAGTTTATATTCTAATCGTTATTTTGGTTATTGGAAAAAAATAACTCGGGCTCAGTTTATTAAAATGCTCATTAAGTCTGCTGGTAAAGAAGATACATTACTTCAAAGTTCTGCTGATTTCCCTTATTCAGATGTTAATGAAAATGATTGGTTTTATACATATATAAAAATAGCATATAAACTCAATTGGATAGAAGAAAAATCAAAATTTTGGCCTGACGAACCTATCACGAGGGCTGAGGTTGCTAAACTTCTAGTAATAGCTTTAGGGAAAGAAAATGAAATTATTCCTTACTATGATAAATTGCCCTATAGTAAATACATTTTTAGCAACAGCTTTTACTTATTCGAAGATGTAAAAAGTTCAGATTGGTTTTATAAATATGTATATATATGCAAAAAGCAGAGCATCTTTGAAGGCTATCATAACAAAGCTGATGATAAAGCATATTTTAAGCCTAACTCTCCTATAAATAGGGCAGAGGTAGCAGTGGTAGTCTATCGGGCTTTTAATAAATAAAGATTAGTATAATCTTTTGATTCAGATTTTATTGCTTTAAAAGGTTCATAATTTTGAAATGAATAAGCGATTATGGGAACTATTGAACAATAACATAATAAATTTTTACCAAAAGAGAGGTATAAAAATGAAAAAGATAGGATGGCTAAAGAGTTTGATAATTAAGGTGATGTATTTTCAATTATTTACAATGCTATTATGTTTTTCACCATTTATGCTTAAAAATGCGGAAGCCGGTTATTCAAGTAGTTATGAATGCTGGAGTTACAAATCCGGTTCCGTATTAAAAGCATGTGTTTATCTTGACGGCAGTGCTACATACTTCAGAGTGAGAAAAACTGATGGTTTAGCTTTTAACAATAGTGGTACAATGAAAATCCGTGTTGGCACATGGCAAACTTTTGGTGTTGTGAAAGCGCAACGTTCCTATTCTTCAGGTGCGACTTCTGTTGATATACCTGTTAATATAACCTATTTTACTAATGATTACAAAAATTTTTATGCAACTACCAGTAACTCGGAATATTATACGGGTCCTATCAGAGTAACTCACACAGAATCGGTTCCTTCCACACCCGGCAGGCCGAGCGCATCCGCAACCGGACCGACAAGTGTTTCTGTTTCGTGGAGTTC
>JAOZRC010000589.1 GCA_029940345.1 Desulfobacterales bacterium | reverse complement strand
ATTTTTTATATTTTAGCCGGTTTCTGTCTAATCTGATTTATTGTCGGCTGATATAAAATTTTTCATATCAGCCGACATAAATTTTAGTTTAATTCGGATTATTCGTGTTCCGAATTGAACAATCCGAATTCCGAATTTTTATAGTCCAAACTCCGACCAGCGTGCCTTCACCCGTTTGACCATTTCCGGATCAAGTTCGATGGGAATCGGCTTGTCTTTCCATTCATACGGGATGGTGGCATCCATGAGCAGACGGCCGGTGATTTCGCGGGCGTTAATCGGCAGGGATGGGTCTAAAGGTGTGGAACGGCCGCGTTTAATCACCTGGCTGCGGTTGGGTTGGAAGCGGAAACTGAGCGCGTACATAACACGCGGGATATCCCAGGGTTCGATGTCATCATCCACCACAATCACGGTTTTCAGGCCATAAGCGCCCATTTCGGTGGAAATGGCGGCGGTCAGAACCTGATCGACATGGCCCGGATACATTTGGGTCATTGAGATAATCGCCATAAAGCGTCCTGAAGCTTCGGGCGGGCAGTACACCGCTTTCAGGCCTGGTATTTTCATGTTCAGCAATTGCTGCCACAAGGTCGCGCCGTAGGAAAGCGCCATGGTCATGTGTGTGTCTGTAACCGCTCGGCCGACAGTGGTTCCCCACATAATCGGATTGTTGCGGTGGGTAACGCATTTGACATCAATATAGTTGCGGGGATCGGTTCCCACGCCGGAATAATAACCGGTGTATTCGCCGAAAGGCCCTTCCTCCATAAACTTTTCCGCATCCACCTCGCCTTCCACCACAATTTCGGCCCAAGCCGGTATCGGCAGATCAACCGTTTCGCCTTTAATCACCTCAATCGGCTCACCTCGAATCGCGCCGGCCACATCATATTCGGATTCAAACGCCGAAAGCCTGGAAGCACCCAAAATAAAGAGAATCGGATCGCAACCGACAATGGAAGCCACTGGCATGGGTTTTCCCATTTTCTGATATTTTTTCAGCATGATGTCGGCATGTTTGCCCTTGATAAACTGGGTGCCGATCTTATTTTTTGCAAGCAATTGGCTGCGATAGGTGCCCAGATTGACCCAACCCGAATCCGGGTCTTTGCTGATAATAAAGTGCGCGGTGCCATAAAAGCGGCCTCCGTCCAAAGGATAAAATTTTGGAACCGGAAACTTAAACAGATCGACGTCATCGCCCATGATGATGTTTTCTTTGCAAGGCGCGTTATCCACCCACTTGGGCGGTATTTTGGTTTCTCCCTTTTTCGCCCAGGCGTCATATAGGTCAAACAGGCTTGATTCTCTGGGCATCCCCATGATGATCGCCAAGCGTTCGACCGTAGTGCAAACACTGATAATGACAGGCGAATCATAATCTTTGACATTTTCAAACAGAAGCGCCGGACCGCTCTGCTCCTCATTTAATTTGGCAATATGGGATAATTCCAGGTCCCAATCAACTTCCGCCGTAATGCGATGTAGAACACCTTCTTCTTCACATTTGGCGATAAAATCCCTCATGTCTTTCATACTTAGACTCCTTTATTAATAGTTTTTTTTGATGATCACTCAGATTTTAAGCAAATTTATATCCTTAATTCTTTCAAAATGATTTGTGTTCAATGTCGCCACACAAAGATTCTCCGCAATCGCAGTGGCTGCAATAAAAATATCTCTGAATTCAATCAGTCTGTGTTCTCCTTTCAGGTGCTGATATATTATTGAAGAAATTTCGGCAATCTCATCGTCAAAAGGAATGGTTCCGATCCATCTGCGAAGCTTTTCAATATCTTCGGAATGCTTTTCTGTCTTCGAACCACACTGCAATTCAAATAAGGTGACAGATGACATAAAACATTCGTTTTTTTCCCTGATTTTCCACAGTGTCGAATTTCTCTTGTTTTTCTTTCTAAGAAAATCAATTATCACCGAAGTGTCTGTTAACACTCTGGTATTTGCCATGATTTCATCCTTATTTCATCTTCCGAAATATCCCATTGGGAAATCTTGAGAAAATCATTTTTCCATTCCTCCCGCCCTGTTTTTTTCTCTGAAACTGTTTTTCTTTTTCCCGGTATTATAATAATCTCGACTTCCTGAAGATCGGAATTTTTCGGCAGTTCGACCGAAATCCGGTTTCCCAGAACTTTACTATATATTCTCCAACTGTTGATTTCTTGAATTTTTTCCATATTTTCCACATATTCGACATTGTATTTTGACAAATATAGAAGTGCAAGCTTCAGCTTGCGTCACTAACACTGCAAGCTGAAAATTGCACTCTGAATAGGGAAGTTATGTCGCACCCGATCCTATTTAATTTTCTTCCCCGCCATCAAGCCGGCAACAATGTGTTCCAAAGCGGACGAACGCGGTTTAACCACCGGTTTAACCTTTTTAACACTCCACACGGTTTCCGGTCGGCTCTGAACAATCAGAACACGTCCCACGGCCGGCAGATCTTTATCAATGGCCCATTCGATATCCATGGGTTTGCCATAGTGCTTTTCAATGCGTTTGCCGATGCGGGCCAGTTCGATGATGTCCCGATCAATAATGCACTGGTTTTTGGAGCGCTCTTCCGGAATAGTTTGCCGCTCCACCGAATGGGTTTCCGGATTGGTCGTGTATAAACACTCTTTGGCTGATATGTTTTTTTTGATAATTTCAAATGTTACTTTATTGACCACAAAATTATCTGGCGTGCATTCACCAGAGACAACACTTTCACCGAATCCCCAATTGGCGTCAATGACAATTGTTGACGTATCGCCCGTAGTCGGATTCAGCGTAAACATGACGCCAGCCGTCCATGAATTGACCATTTTTTGAATACCCACCGAGATCGCCAGTTTATCATGAGGAAACCCCATTTTGTTGCGATAAGCGATGGCTCGGGCCGTAAACAAACTGGACCAGCATTGGCGCACGCGCTGAATAATGTTGTCCACACCGCGAATCCATAAAAACGTGTCCTGTTGACCGGCAAAGCTGGCATCCGGCAGGTCTTCGGCCGTGGCGCTGGATCGAACCGCGGCCGGAACCGCCGGAATATAGCTTTGCCTGGAAAGCCGCCGGTAAAATTCAGCGATATAATCTTCAATTTCAAGGCTGACCGGCGTTTCTTCAATCATTTCGCGGATAGTATGGCTGGCCGCTTCACCGGATTGCGTGTCATCAGATTTAATATTATTGATTTGATTCAAAATGGGCTGCCTTAAATTGCCTTCATCCAGAAAACGATGATACAATTCCGTGGTGACAGCGAATCCCGGCGGAACCGGAATATCAGCTTTCAACAATTCACCCAGGCTCGCATTTTTACCGCCCACTGTGGGAACATCGGATAAGTCGCATTCCTCGAACCATCGTATATATTGAGCGCGTGCGTCCATGGCTTACCTCTCAATGTCAATTTTACCGGTGCCGCCATCTACCTTGATACGCATTCCGGTTTTGATAATCGTCGTAGCCTGACCGGTTCCTACAATTGCCGGCATACCGTATTCACGGCAGACAATCGCCGCATGACACATAATTCCGCCGACATCGGTGACGCACGCTTTGATTTTCTGAAAAACCGGCGCCCATGAAGGTGATGTCGTGGGAGCCACCAAAATTTCACCATCCTGTAATTGATCAATATCCTTGACACTACGGCACACCCTGGCAATGCCTTCGACCACACCCGGCGACCCTGCAAAACCGGTTAATTCGGTGACTTTATCCGGGTCGCCAATTTCCTTGAGTTTGGCCCAAGCCGCCATACTTTCATTGGTAATACCCCATAATACGATGGTAAACGGCTCGGCAATACTTTCCGGAGGCGTTCCCACAGCCGGGGGCGGCGTCCATTCTTTAAATTT
>JAOZRC010000588.1 GCA_029940345.1 Desulfobacterales bacterium | reverse complement strand
GTCATATCAAAGAAATCGCTGCGCAGGATGGCGTTTCCATTAACCAATTTATTTCATCGGCCGTTTCTGAAAAAATTTCAGCAATCACAACAGAAAATTATTTAGCTCAAAGAGCGAGTCGAGCTGACAGAGCGGAATTTAAGAAAATTCTTGCTAATGTTCCTGAACATCCCCCGTTACCAGGCGATGAACTGCTGTAAATTATAGACTGTTTTATAGCGGAACGGCATGTGAACTGCTGAAATCGTTTGACACGATTCAAAACCGCAACAGCTACCGAGTTTCACGATCTCAAAAAGAAAATTTACCCGTTTATCCTGCGGCATCTCAAAGGCGAAGTGCTCAAGGACCTTCCGGATAAAGTGGAGCAAATCCTGTATGTTGACATGAGTGATGAACAGAAATTGCTTTACGAACAGCGGTGCCGTTTTTATTATGAAACGGTCAAGGCGCAAATCGCTCAGAACGGCATTCGCAAATCCCAGGTTTTTATCCTCCAGGCCCTTAGCGAACTGCGCCAGATTGCCGCCATCCCTGAGTCTAAAAGTGAAAACGGCATTATTTCACCCAAACGGGATGTGCTCAAAGAGTATTTTGTCGATCTGGTCGCCAATAACCATAAAATACTCCTGTTTGCCAATTTTCTCAATGCGTTGGACTGTGTTGCCAACGACCCTGAAGTAAAAACGATGAGGAAAAAACTGAAATTGCTCAGTGATGAAAACGCGGTAAAAGAGTGGGCGGGACAACTCAGTAAAGACTGGTTGGAAGCAACGCCTGATCTGGCAGGTGCACTCTTTATCGACGGGCATGTGAGCTTATACTTCGGGAATAAAACAAAATTACCCTGACGCTATGTTTCGAGGTTACGGCTGTGTATGAGCGGTACTAGTTTTTATTATGTTAGCGATATTCTTGGGCAACCATTTTTTTACATTGAGAAAGCGGTGGATCCGGGCATGAAAAAACCGCGCTACCTGATTGAAGACCATGCCGTGGCGTATCTCTCTTCGGCCTCTTTGCTCAAAATTATCCGCGATGCCCAGGCGCGCAAAAAGCATCAGCCTGAATATCCCCTGTTGGCGTATGCCGATCCGGTTTATCAGAAAGATTCCGCCGCTGCTGAAAAGAAAGGCGCCCAAGACCGCTCCGAATCTTTCAGCGATATGCGCGCTCTGGCCTTGCGCGCCGTAACCGGCGGCGCTTTTGTGCGCCTGCCGGAAACAGCGGACGAAGCTGAAGCGATCCGCAAGATTCTCAAAGCGCCGGATAAAAGCAATCCGCTGCACTTGCGTACGGCGGCCTCGCGCAGCAATGTTTTCAAACTCAATCAAGCGAAAAAACTGGATGACTACCGCTACCTGGTGTTTGCCTGCCACGGCGTACTGCCTGATGAAGTCAACCTGATCAACCAGCCGGCCCTGGTGTTGTCCCATCCCGACCCGCAAACGAAAAAAGAGGGCTTTCTGACCATGGCCGATGTTTTCGGATTGCAACTCAATGCCGATCTGGTCACGCTTTCAGCTTGCAACACAGGCCGCGGCAAACAGATCAAAGGCGAAGGCGTCATCGGTCTGACGCGCGCCTTCATGTTCGCCGGAACACCGGCCGTGGCCGTAACGCTCTGGTCCGTGGAAACCATGTCCGCCAAGGAGTTGAATGTGGGGATGTTCAGGCATCCCAACGCCGGTAAAAACCGTGCTGAAGCGCTTCGAGCGATTAAACTTGATATGATTCGGGGCGAGTATGGCGACAAATGGCGTAAGCCAAAATTTTGGGCGCCGTTGGTGGTTTTCGGGGATGCCATGTAAAGCGGAAAGCCGGTCCGCTTAAAGCGCCGGAGTGCAAGCTTCAGCTTGCGCTTGCACCATTGTTTGAACCGCTGATAACCTTGATAAATGCGCTTTCTATTCTCTATAAGCTTTGAATCTATCTATCATCATAAACATCGGAATCATCAGGGATATCAGCAGTTCAGAAAATTACCCAGATTTAAACCTATCAAAAAAGGAGATACTATGCCCACCGTTTTACCAAAAAGCCGTTGGGCAAAGGTTGTTTCCTTTAACGAAGTCTGTTGTTTTGCATCTTAATCAGATAACTCGGAAAAGCAGCAAAACGTTGCCCACCCTACATCTGACAGCAAGCGCACAGTTCGATATGTTTTGGTATGACTTACTTGGCACAATTAATTCACTTATGCACCGACTTATGTTTGTAACCTTTATCTACACCTTGGCATCCACCACCGGATGGGTTTTCAGGTATTCAAGGCGGTTTAATCCGTTAATATAGGCTTTGGCGCTGGCGGTGATAATGTCGGAGTCGGCGCCGCGTCCCAGTGCGACAAGGCCGTTTTCACGTAAGCGTACGGTGACTTCACCGGTGGCGTCCGTACCGCCGGTGAGCGCGCTTACGGAGAAGCGCAACAGTTCCGCTTCGGCCCTGGTGAGTTTTTTGATGCTCTCAAAAGCCGCATCAATGGGGCCGTTGCCATAGCCGGCACCTTGTACGGAACGGCCATTAATTGAAAGTTTGACGCTGGCCATAGGATATACGGTGGTGCCGCTGGTAACGTGCATATATTCAAGTTCAAAAACCTGATCGGTATGAAAAAGATTTTCATTGGCAATGGCTTCCAGGTCTTCATCCATGACATGCTTTTTCTTATCCGCCAGTTCTTTAAATTTAATAAAAATAGTTTTAAGTTCATCCTTGGAAAGATCGTACCCCATCTCTTTGAGATGCTCATGCAGCGCATGGCGTCCCGAATGCTTTCCGAGAACCAGTTTATTGGCGTTGAGGCCGATAGTTTCAGGTTTCATAATTTCATAAGTCATCGGATTTTTTAACATGCCATCCTGATGAATACCCGCTTCGTGGGCAAATGCGTTGGCACCCACAATGGCTTTATTGGGCTGCACCAAAATACCGGTGATCATACTGACCAGCTTGCTGGCAGCGTAGATATACTCAGTTTTAATATTGGTGGTTAAAGGTACATAATTGGGACGGGTGTGCATCGTCATAACCACTTCCTCAAGGGAAGTGTTGCCGGCTCTTTCACCGATACCGTTAATGGTGACTTCGGCCTGTCTGGCGCCGGCTTGAATGGCAGTTATGGTATTGGCTGTTGCCAACCCCAGGTCATTGTGGCAATGCACGCTCAAAATCGCTTTATTGATATTTGGCGTATGGGCCATCACATATTTGACCAGGTCGCCAAATTCTTCGGGGACCGTATAACCCACAGTATCAGGCAAATTGACCGTGGTGGCGCCGGCTTCAATGGCGGCTTCAAACACCTTGCACAAAAAATCGCGATCACTGCGGGAGCCGTCTTCGGCGGAAAATTCGACGTTGTCGGTCAAAGAACTCGCATATTTGACGGCCTCAACAGCCGCCTTCAAAACCTCTTCCTGCGACATTTTAAGCTTGTATTTCAAGTGAATATCAGACGTAGCGATAAAGGTGTGAATACGGGGTTTGACGGCATGGCGAATCGCGTCCCAGGCCAGATCGATATCCGCTTTTGAAGCTCGCGCCAACCCGGCAACTTGAGTATTTTCAAGACGCTTGGCGATGGCGGCGACCGCTTCGAAATCACCTTGGGAAGCCGCCGGAAAACCAGCCTCAATGACATCAACGCCCAATCTTTCCAATTGGGTGGCGAGACGCACTTTTTCAGCGGCGTTCATACTGGCACCAGGTGATTGCTCTCCGTCTCGCAAGGTTGTATCAAATATAATTACATTTTCACTCATTGTTATACTCCTTATTTAATAATAGTATGGGACTAAAAATATGCTTTTAGGGAATTCCAAATAAATAAACTACCAGCTATGCGTGATCTTGTAGGGTGGGTGGAGTGTAACGGAA
>JAOZRC010000058.1 GCA_029940345.1 Desulfobacterales bacterium | reverse complement strand
GGTCTTGCATCATAAACAATACACATAACAGCGCCACCATACAAACAAATTTCACCTTTCACATTTTGCATCTGAAGTTTTTCGTTTAAAATACTCAAATATTTTATAATCTCTTCTTTTAGCATACTTGTTCCCACTTAGTAATCTGAAGCAATAAAAAGGTATACCAGCTCTCAATCCGCTTTTCCGATCCCAATATTAAAACTTAAAACCTCTTTCCCTTCAACCGTATGACTCCGGGGCGTACACAACTCGCCAACCCGAATTTTCGGATCGAACATCACAATATACCCGTGATCAACATTTTGGGTCTGAAGATACTTTTCTGTAAGCTGTTCCAGTGCATCATCAATGGTTCCTTTGTACCGATTGATTTTGGTTTCAATAATATATTTGGTCTTATCAAAAACCAGTATGATATCCATTATTCCAAGACCGGTTTTGCTTTCGTAATGTAAATGTCCATTGCCTCCGGAAACGAATTGATAAAGCCAGGCCGTGAGTTGGAATTTGCCAGTGACTTCCATGGGATTTTTTGTTGAGTGGAATGCGGAAGCACCGATCCGGATGATATATTTTTCAAAATCGGCCAAAATTTTTTGCATGTTCAACAAACCATCCGCAAGATAGTAGCGTCGCGCCGCGGCATCGACCCTCCTTTCAATTTTCCTGAAAAATGCTTTGAGAAATCGTTTTTGATAAATGGAATTAAACACAACGGCTTTATCATCTTTTTCCCTGATAAGACCATACTGTTCAAGCCATGACTGGCTTTCATCATCCGGAAAATATTCCACGCCATTGAATACTATTTCGACAAAAGTCTCTTTGAATAATTTCGCTTTGGTAACTAAGTTATCAAAATGGCTATTTTTTTCCTTGAGAAGGGATTTTACGGCCTTTTCAACATCATCCTCCATAATGGGATCGGTAGTTTCCGGCTTTATGTCAATTGTAAGGATTGTTCCGAGGCGGTTTACCAGCCAAGGTTGTCCGGCGGTTTCCTCATATATTTTTTTAACAGCTTTTTCAGAGAAAGGCTGATTCGTTTCATCCGTGTATTGAGCATATAAAGTGCTGATATTTTTTAGCGAGAATGGAGGCAGGCAGACTTGATCGGCAATATTAAAAGGAGATACGCCACCAACAATCAATTTGGGGATATTTCGGATGCCGACCAGGCCGACCGAATAGAGCGCTTTCTCTTTCCGCATTTTATATTTCTGATACATCTCTCTGATAGTAGCAAGAAAATTTTCCAGTTCACCGATGGGTATCCCATCAAACTCATCAATAAAAATAACGATCTTTTTAAAACAGATGATCCGGTTTAATGTTTCAAACAGATCGTAAAATGCGATATGATCGGTAAGGTCAAGGGAAGAGAAATATTGGGCGACCTCATCTCTTTGAGGGCAATTTGTGAAATCAAGCCGTTTGATTAGTTGATCCGCTATATCGTTTTGGATTCGTTTATAGAATCTCGGTGGGTCAAGATTTTTATAATTCTGAAAACTCAATAGCAACGGTATATAGGTCGGGTCATTCTCAAGCTGTTTGCAAAAGTCATTGAAAAAAGTGGTCTTGCCACTTTGCCTGGGGGCAAATATGGAGAAGTATCTTCCCTGGTCAACCATTGCCCGCATATCCTGATTACGCGTGTTCACCACATTATCAATTCTGACATGAAAAGCGGTGTCAGGGTTCACAATACCTGAGTCTTCAAATATCCTGGTAGGTTTTCTGTAACTCATGCCTTGATTTCCTTGCGCTGAAAGTCAATATTATTTCAACGTCGCTCTGACTTTTTGAGACAGGTGTCTGATATCAAAGGGTTTCTGAATGAAACCACGACATCCTTTGCTTATGATCCGTTCGGCCTTGCCGTTAATGGCGTAACCACTGGAAAGCAACACTGCGGCATTCGGATTGATCGCCATTAACTGTTCAAAAGTTTCTTCACCCCCCATTTGAGGCATAATAATATCCAGGATCACCAGATCAATACGATCCTGATCAGCTTTGTAAATATCAAGGGCTTCCAGACCGTTATGGGCTGTCAATACCGTGTAACCCAAAATCTCTAACATCTCCCCGCCGACGATGATGACAATATCTTCATCATCAACCAATAAAATAGTTTCCTTGCCGCCTTCTATGGTGTCATCGATGATTTCTTCGGTTTCGTCGGTTTCCAGTTTTCCGGATGCCGGTAGATAGATATTAAACGTCGTACCTTCCCCTTTTTCACTGTAAACGTTGATTACGCCGCCATGCTTTTTGATAATGCCATATACTGATGTCAGACCTAACCCCGTGCCCTCACCTTTTGATTTTGTCGTAAAAAACGGATCAAATATTTTGGCCTGGGTTTCCCGATCCATACCCATACCTGTATCCGTAACCGTGAGTCGCACATAATGACCGGCCGGCAAGATCAATGGCATTGGGGATTCCTTGTTAATATAAGTATTTTGGGTTTCAAGGTAAAGGTCGCCGCCGGAGGGCATCGCATGGAAAGCATTCACAAAAAGATTGAGAAACACTTGCTCAATCTGGCCTTGGTCCGCATCTGCTTTGTAAAGATTAGCTTGCATGTTCTGATGGATGGTGATTTCTTTATGGGTGCGCGAAAACAGTTTCGCGCTTCTATTGATCGAGGCATTTAAATCCGTCGGCCGCACTTCCAATACGGTGCCCCGGGCCAGCGTCAGCAGTTGTTGGGTAAGTTCGGTGCCACGCTGCACATAATGCTCAATATTTTTCAATTTTTCTATAAAAGCCGGGGGAATATCCGCGTACATTAACATAAGTGAAGCGTTTCCCTGAATCCCCATCAACAAATTGTTAAAATCATGTGCAACGCCACCCGCCAATGTACTGGTCGCTTCAAACTTCTGCGCCTGCTGAAATTGGGTTTCCAATTTGGCCTTGTCTTTTTCGATACGCTTTCGTTTGGTAATGTCAAAAATGGTTGTTAGAACAACTGACTCTTCCCGCCATTCAATTAACATTGCGCGCATATCCAACCAAATGATATCGCCATTTTTACGCACGCCTTGATATTCATATTGTCTGGGAGCATCCTCGCCTCTTGTGCGGGCTTTATAATAGTCTATTAAGCGTGATCGTTCATGGCTGGCAAAAATTGGAAAAATCGATTCCATTGCAAGGATTTCATCGACGGAATAACCATGTATTTCAGCATAGGATTTATTCACGAGCAACGGTTTAAAATCTTTATGGATCAGAATGCCTTCAATGGAACCTTCGATAAGGTTGCGATAATTCTTGTCGATGGAATTCGCCGCTTTCTGGGCTCGCCGTTCTTCAGTAACATCCTGAAACACCACAACAATTCCAGTGATAACACCATCGGTATTAAGAATCGGGGCGGCGCTATCTGTAATCGGATAGGTTGTGCCGTTTTTGGCGATTAAAAGCACACTTTCGGCTTGTTCGACCACATCTTTTTCACGCAATACACACTGATAAGGGCTTTCCAAGGAAGATTGGGTCAGTTCATCAATAATGACAAACACTTTGTCTAGCGGACAACCAAGGGCATCAGCAATTTCCCATCCGGTCAGTTTTTCCGCCATCGGATTCATGCGCATCACGCATCCTTCGACATCTGTATCAATGACAGCATCACCAATTGAATTTAAAGTGATTCTCAGGTTTTCTTCACTTTCCTGCAATACCATATTCTTTGCTGACAGTTGTTTCAGATTGGATGTCAACCGATTATTCAGACGAGCCATACGCGAATAAAGCAACCCGATAATCAGACCCGCAAATGCGCCAAAAAATATAGGTGCGATAAATCCTTCAAGTTCTAATGGAATGCCGCAATAGGTTTTTTGTATAATTGACAACAGGGTAAGGAGTAGGACGCCTCCGATAACTGCCGCGACGTTTATCAGATAAAATTGGGATTGATTTTTTTTCATTATATTATAGTTTTTTTTCATCCCGCCACACACCGGGAATAACAGTTTTGCAAAATTTACACCGATTACCTATCATATTAAACACAGGAATAAAATACCCTTGTCTTTCGATCAGTAATTTTTTACAATTATGGCAGTAAGTGTTGTTGCCTTCGTGCATGGGTAGATTGCCCAGGTAAACATAACGGATGCCCTCGTTTATGGCCAACTCCCTGAAACGCGCCAGCGTCGAAATCGGTGTCGGCGCCAGCCGATTTAACTTGTATTTGGGAAAGAACCTAAGAAAATGTAACGGATAATTCGGCCCCAGGTTTTCCAGAATCCATTGGCACATGCGTTTGGCCATATCTTCATCATCCACATATCCTGGCACTAACAGATTCGTCATTTCAAAGTGAACGCCCTGAGTGTGAAGGGTTTTAAAGGTATTTAACACCGGTTCGAGACGGCCGCCATTTAATTTGCGGTAGATGGCGTCATCAAAGGATTTCAGGTTGATATTGGCACCGTCCAGCACCTCGCACAGATCGAGAAGCGGCTTGCGATTGATATAACCGTTGGAAATCAAAAGATTGTCAATTCCTTGCTTGCGGGCTAAACGGGCCGTGTCGATCATATATTCAAAAAAAGTGATGGCTTCGGAATAGGTGTAGGCAATCGCTTCGCTGCCGGTGCGTTGCGTTTCGGCCACGACTTGGGGAGGAAAAAGATCGTAATGACGCACATCTTCCGGTCGGACCTGGGAAATTTCCCAATTCTGGCAGTTCAGACAGCGAAAATTGCAGCCGGTCGCGGCGATAGAAAAAACTTTGGCCCTGGGTTTGAAATGATACAGCGGTTTTTTTTCAACCGGATCGACGTTCACCGAACAGGGATCACCGTAAGCCAGACTGTAAAGCTTGCCATCAAGATTCACACGGGAGCGGCAGACACTCCGGTCTCCCGGTGAAAGCAGGCAGTGGTTGGGACAAATACCACACATCACGCGCTTACGTTCTAATTTACCATAATGATACCCTTCATGCGACCATTTCCATAACGTTTTGGGAGCATCTCCTTTAAATATTTCTCCTCGGATATCGGTCGCGCCGGATGCAACCGCATCTTTTCCGGAAAACGGCCAGAACGCTTGCGCCGACAAAGGCGTCGCCAGCAGAGCGGCACTGCAACAGATAAATTGACGTCGATTTATTTTATCCATGATTTACTTCCGATGGCAATTAAACTGACACTTTTCAGGCCCATCAAAACGACGGCCGTCCATACCAGGCCAAGATAAGGAAGCAGAGCCACGCTTACACACAGGGCGCCCAGCGCGGCTCCTAACAGGTCAGCCGAAAAGACGCGGCTGGCCGCCGGATTGTCATCGCCGCGCAAACAAAGCGCCGCCGGAAATTGACAGCCGCAGCAAAGCGCCATTATAAAGCCGAATCCCAGAAAAGCGGCCGACGGCAGCCGGCCGCCGCCCAGTTGCACGGCTATAATAAATATTCCTAAAAATAAAATAAGCAGAATATCGGTCAATACAAGCACAATTTGGCCTTGACGCTTCAAGCGGTCACCCAGCCAGGCGCCTGGCAATAAACCAGCTAAAAAAAGGGTGACGATAATTCCGATCCAAAAATAAATAAACCCGAAAAAGATTTGAAAAGCAAATATAACCAGAATCTCGCTGCCCATGGTCATAGCACCGGTGGTGAACAACACAAACTCCTCGCCGGAGATACGCGCCAGATAGAAAATCAGCAGAACCGCTAAAACAGCAATAAAGCTAACGGGTGATGCAGCGAATTTGGCAAACCATTGGGAGAACATCAGGCGCATCAGATAGGGGGCTTGATCACGGTTCACAGGCGTATCAGGGTCTATGAGGCCGTTAAGATAATCGATCCGACGGGTTGTCAGATTACCGTAATAATAGTGCCTGATATATTCTGTGGCGATGCGTTTTTGTTTTAAAAGCTTGGGTATATCGGCATCTAACGGCTGGTTGCGGCAAAGAAAGACGATATCTTGTCCCGGTAGAAGCAAAATGTGTTTAAAATAGGCAGATACGGTGTTGTAAAGGGAAGAAATTTTCTGGCGTTGAGCTTCGGCCAGATAATTGTCAAAACCCGCCATGGTGAAACTGACTATTCCGCCGGGTTCAAGATGCCGTTTTGCCAGTTGAAAAAAACGATCTGTAAAAAATCGGTTCATTTGAAAGGTTTGCGGTTCGGGCAGATTGATAATAATCGCATTGTAGCGCCGTTTACGGTTTGAACGGTCATACGCCTGTTGCGACAAATAGGCACGGCCATCCTGGTGAATGATATTGAGTCCGGGAATCTCCTTGAGCAGACCGTAGCGAAACTGGATGCGGGCGATTTCCGGATCCAACTCTACATAATCCACCTGTTCAGGATGGTATTTACGCAATTGTGTGAGCATTCCCCCCTGAGCCGAAATCAGGAGGATGCGTCGCAGACAAGTGTTTGATGGAAGTTGCGCCAATGGATAATGGACCGACTCCTCTGCCCGGATCAGATTCTGATTGCTGAAAAGAGGCTTGCCGTCAACAAACAACGTAAATTGCTCTTCATCATAATGCACCGTAATACGGCCATAACGCGATTCATTGTAATAGGCCAATTGCCCCGTCATAGGTGTCAGGGACACTCGTTCCCAATAAATACCGGCGGCGAGCAAAATCAGGGTGAGTCCCAAACCGCATATCACACCCGGACGTAATCGTTTTTGCACCGGAAACAATCGCCAAGCGGCGAACAGTAGAGGCAAATTGGAAACAAATATCGCTTTGAGCGGTGATAACAGGAAAACAAGTGCGAATGAAAACAGCATGCCGCCGGCGACATCCCCCAGATTATCTGTGATGTAAAGCCGTACCCCGGGATAATCCGGCATTTCATTTCGCAGAACAAACAGGCTGTAAGGCAGCAGAAAGCCCAGAAGCAGTGCATAAGGCGTAATGAGTCCAAAACTATAGGCCAGGGTGGGATAAAAACCGACCGATACGCCGTGGATGAAAAAAATGTCTTTAAAAAAACGAATCGCCAGAATTTGTATCGGTGTCAGGGCGGCCAGAAGCAATGAAAGCCAGGCTAGACGATTCATCGTTGCATGCCCAAAAAAAAATAAGCTATGTTTGGTAATGACGCGGGAGAGCAGCGCGCCAAGTCCGCCCAGGATCAACCAATTAAAGAGAATCAAGGCAATGACAAATTCGTTGCCTTGAAATTGGGCCAGGAATTCACGAATTGTCAATAATTGGGTCACCACCGATGATATGCCGGTGGCGACAACAACCGCTAAAACAGCGCCTTCATTTTTCCTCATGGAAATACTGGACCTGATAGGTCAGAACCTCTAATTGGCCGTCTTCCCAAGCGTTGGCGGCCAATCCCGCTTTACGGCATAAATGGGAAAGAAACGCTTTAGTATCCGGCAACTGCTCCCATACCTGGGGTAGGAAAGTTGCGCTGGCCGAGCCTTTACGGATAATCAGTCCGTCAATATCAGGCCGTAATTTGGCGATTAAGTCAGCCCCATCCTTGTATGCCAATGGTTGCGGTTCGGTGAGAATGCTGACTTCGATATCCGTTTTTTCCAGTTCCGCAGGTTGTAGCTTGTTAAAACGAGGATCACCGAAAGCCGCATTGACAGCGTTGCGTTTCACACCCTCTGCCACTGATTCCACAGCATTCAAACTGCCGATACAGCCTCTGAGTTGGCCGTTAATGGTCAAAGTGACAAACGTGCCGCGACGGCTTTTAAGTTCTTTGGCTTCGAGTGCGGTCACCGCAGATTCAGGCAAAGGTGCTTTTTTACCAAGTCGTGCAGCAATGGTATGGCGTGCCAATTTGACCAGCGCCTGTCCCTGGTCGTCGTGAAAAGTCAGGTTTTCATTGTTTTTCTTTGCATCAGTCGCGTTCACTGGGGATCCTCCGTAAAAGGCGATTGCCGCATAGCCCACAACGCGTTTGTGATCTCCTGCGGTGTCGCCGCTGTTAGAATAATGAAGCAATTGCGGACGCCATCCGTACTGGTTGGCCAGATGGAGCAAAACCGCTATCGGGACTACGCCACAGGCGGCGTTGTCCCGCTGTAGCAATGGATCGGGTTTTAAACTGGTAATCATTTTGAGCGTTTCTTTGTCGTAAGCAACCGCCAAATCGTAGGAAAGAAAGTGAGATAGATCGGAACTGACGACAAGCAGCGTTTTCAGATCAAGCCGCGCGTTGATAGCGGTCGCCATGCCTTTGACATCTCCTCGTCCTAAAACGATCGGAACCAGTTCAAATTCTTTCAGATAATATTGTAAAAAGGGAAGCACCACTTCCAGTGAATGTTCGCTGCGATCAGAAGCGGGCACTGTTTGAAACAGGTCAGTTTGCAACAGTTTGGCGGCGTCTTCATGCAATTTGATCCGCCCCAGCGGTGTTTCGTAAGCTTCGGCATCGGTAATCGCGCCATTGGGAAAGCCCACGCGATGATCCGGTCCTAATAAAACAACCTTGTTAAACTGATTTTCTGAAAGGACATGTGAGGCATGGGCGGCAGTCAATCCGGAATAGACGTAGCCGGCGTGCGGCAAAATCAGCGCTTTCAAAACGCCTTGCCTGGGTGTGTCAATTTGGGTTTGCTGCGCCTGGCGGGTTAAGCTTTCAATCATTTGCGTCAGTTGCGCGCGGTCGGACGGATAAAACTGGCCCGCGACGACAGCCTTACGGACTTTGGCTGCATCAACGCCATTGACATATAAAATAATTCCCAAGCTTAGCAAGCATATCGTTTTTGCAAATATGCGCATAAATTGTTTCAAAATATATCCTCCTTTCTGGCGGTATTATCAGTTAAGGTTCAAACTCACGCCTTTAGGCGGGTGGCTTTAGCTCATATTTGATTTTTGCAGCTTGTGAAGGTCAATCGTTAGAATAAAAAATACCTTATCTGTCATTTAAAAGCAAGTGTATATTAGCTTCAATTGACACTCAAGGATAATATGGTTTACAATTAAACAGTTTTGGTATAAAAAACTGACGTTGATAAACTATCAATTGACGCCTTTACATTTCGATTATTACAAAATCGGAAATTGGTGCCTTGACGGAAAGCAGATATTCGAAACCTTAAAATTGAAAACAATAATTTGAAGATGGTTAGCAAAGAAATCGTTATTGTCGGCTATGACACCGTTTCGCCGTTAGGAACCGATTCGGACGTTCAATGGCGCCGGGCGTTGAATGGCGAAAGCGGTATCGGTAACTTAACGCGCTTTCCCACGGATAATAATTTTCCGGTTCATATTGCCGGTGAGGTTGACGCATTTGACGCTACGCCTTATCCATTTCTGACACCGCGTGCGTTGGCGCTTTGGCCGTCTCCTATCTTTAAATATGGGATGCTGACAGTTCATCGTGCGCTTGAAGATAGCGGGATTGAAATCACACCGACACTTGCTCCAAGAGTCGGCGTTACTTTCAGTTCGGCGGTGGGCGGGCTGGATGCGGTGTTGCAAGCAGATCGGCGTTTGATTGCCGAAAGCAAACTGCCAACGCCTGCTGCCAACCCCAACTCATGTATAAACATGGTTGGCGGAAAAATATCCATTCTAACCGGCGCCACAGGTCCCATTACATCTGCCATAACAGCTTGCGCCACCGGTGTTACATCAATGATTATCGGAAGTATGCTGTTACAACAGGGAGCCGCGGATGTTGTTTTATGCGGTGCGGTTGATTTTGCTTTGGTAGAGCCGATTGTGGCCGGCTTTGCAACTATGAACGCCGCTTTCAGAAATCTGCCGGAACTTTCCGCTGAATCCGCGGCTGGCGCAAGCCGGCCGTTTTCGATTCATCGTCGTGGATTTGTCATCAGCGAAGGCGCTGGCGCTATTGTCCTGTGTACGGATGAATTCGCCAATGCGTACGGATTAACCGCTTATGCCGCAATCGCCGGATGGAGTATGACTTCAGACGCCCATCATTTTGTAGCCCCCAATTTTGATACGGTTAAACGCTGTATTTCTGAAAGTATCATTCAGGCCGGAATTGGGCCGCAAGATATTGATGCTATCAATGCCCATGCCACGTCAACGAAAGTGGGGGATAAAATAGAATTTGATGCGCTTAAAGCCGTATTTGGGAAAAAACTGCCCCCGATTTCGGCCAATAAATCGCTCATCGGTCATGCCATGGGGGCGTCCAGTGCGATTGAAGCTGTTTTTGCCATCCGGGGTATGCAAAACAGCCAGTTGCTTCCGACTATTAATTACACGCCCGATCCTGCGATGGAACTGGATTGTGTTTCAGAAGGAGCGCGCCCGCTCAATCAGGAATTTGTTTTAAAAAACGCTTTCGGATTCGGAGGCTGCAATTCATGTGTTGTTTTTCGTAGAGTCGGATAAAAGTGCAAACCGGATATTAAGTTGAAATAAGCGAGATAAGAGGAATCATGCCGGATATGGAGAACGGAAAAAATATCACCCACGACCAGAATTTCAAAAACCTGATACTTGATTACCCGCGGGAATCGCTCATGTTCTTCGCGGCCAGCGAATCCTTTGATCTTTCGCCTGATATCAGGATAACACCGGTCCGGCAGGAGCAGTTGAAAGACCGGCTCGGAGACCATTTCCATGAACTGGACACACCCCTTCTGGTGGAATGGCCCGATGGAAGCCGTGCAACGATTTTGTTCGTTGCGGAAGAAGAGACGCAACCGGGCAAGTTTTCCATTCATCGGATGGGCCGGTATTGCTTGCACTTGTCGGAATTGTTTAAAACTGACCGCGTGGTTCCGGTAGTGATTTTTCTCCGTCCGGGTTCGCATCCGGCATCGCTGACGTTGAACGGAGACTGGAACACTTATATGTTTTTCCGATTCATCGCCTGTGACCTTGGACGAATTCCCGCGGAAAAATACATGACAAGCACCAATATCGTGGCCCGGCTTAATTTACCGAATATGGCCTATCCACCTGAACGCCGGCTTGACGTATACACGGAAGCGCGCGAAGGGCTGGTCGAACTGGAACCGAACCTGGAAAAGCAGATCAAATATTCCGAATTTATTGACCTGTATGCCGATTTGGATGAAATGGAATTTAACCGCTATAATGAAGAATATTTGCCAAAAAGTCCCCACAAGGAGGCCATTATGAGTTTCAAACGGATGTATTTCGAGGAAGGTGAAAAGGAAGGAGAAAAGAAAGGAGCGATACTCACCATCAATCGGCTCCTGTCACTCCGTTTTAAAACTGTTCCCTTATGGGCTTGGGAACTTCTGAAAAAGGCCGAGCAACAGGATTTGGAACAATGGACCGATCGTATCCTGGATGCAAAAACCATTGAAGAGGTGTTTGGAAGACAACAATAAGACCCGCACGGGGAAGCGCTGAACACTGAAACCTGAAACCTGAAAACTGAATATGAAAGCACCTTTAAACAGAAAAGTATTTGTGATCGGCTACGGTGCTGCTACGGCCTTGGGCAGCACCTTTCAAAAGACTTACGCGCGAGCCGTGAAAGGTGAAGCCGGATTCAGGAGAGTAACCAAATGCGAGGTGAATTCCTTAAGCAACGTCGTGGGTGAAATTCCTGATTGGGATCCGCTGGCAAACGATTTCGTCAATCGCCGAGAGGTTTACAACTGGAACGCCGCTTTTGTTTTATTAACCATGGCCATAACCAAAGAAGCGTTAACCCATTCAGGTCTGGAAATTGATCGTGACACCGGTCCCCGCACAGCTTGCCTGATCGGATCCGCTTTGAACGGGGCGGATGCGTTCCGTATTGCGACGGACAACCTCCTGAATCGCGGGCCGTTTAAAGTCAGCCCTTACCTCTTACCCAATTTATGCGCTAATCTGCCATCGGGTAAAGCAGGGATGATGCTGGGGTTTACCGGCCCGGTTTTTTCCCCGCAGGGAGCCTGCGCTTCCGGCAATCATGCCATCGGAATCGGCGCTCGCATGATTCGGGACGGTGATTGTGATTTCGTTTTGGCCGGCGGCGTAGACACCTGTATTATACCGGAAATTATTTACGGTTTTGCCAATATGAACGCTACGTTGAAAGTGGTTGAGGGAGATCGCGCCTTTACCGATCCGACCCAAGCTTCACGTCCATTCAGCATCGACCGTAAAGGAATGGTGCTGGCTGAAGGCGGCGGCGTGTTGGTCCTGGCCGCGGAAGAGATGCTGTCGATTTACGGATTGACGCCCAGAGCCGAAGTGATAGGCGTCGGGTGGACTTCGGATGCGCATCATTTTACACTGCCAAATCCGGAAACCGTTATTCGAGCGATCCGGCAGGCCATTGACGACGCGGATATTCAGTCGTCAGATATTCAATATATCAATGCCCATGGGACATCTACCCCCAAAGGCGATCTGACCGAAATTGAATGCCTGCGGACGGTTTTCGGAGATCTGTTGGAAAAAATTCCCATATCGTCCAATAAATCCCAAATCGGGCATACACTGGGCGGTTCGGCTGCTATTGAGGCGGCTTTAAGTATTGAAAGCATGCAAAACGGTCTGATTTTGCCTACGGTGAATCATATTCCCGATCCGCAATTTGACGGAATCGACGTAGTTCCCAATGCAACGCGCCGACAGATGTATGAATTTTTTCTGTCTGACGCTTTCGGATTCGGCGGCACCAATTGTTGTATTGTTTTTAAAGGTGTTTGATTACAATCGGAGGGTGTAAATCAAGACGGTTAGTTGTCAGTTCAGATTTCAATGTTCAGCAGCACCCTGACACCTGAAAACTGTTTATGTTGGTAGCCGAGGATTGCCAACGGTTCCTGAATAAATATTATGAACCCTTCATTTTTGAAATCCAAAGCGCTAAAAGGGTATGCAAACTATGTACGCGCCAATCCGGATGATCTTGTTTGGCATACCTGCAAACACCGGGTGTTGTATGCGGATACGGATCGTTCCCAGACGGTTTACCACGCCAAATATTTACACTATTTTGAACTCGGACGAACGTCATTGATGCGCGCTGCAGCGTATCCGTACCGTGAAATTGAAGCCAGCGGCTATGTTTACCCTATTATTGAGGTCGGTCTGAACATTTATACGCCCTTACACTACGACGATCTGATGCGGATTTATACGCGCCCATCCGAACGTGAACGGGTCAAGCTCCGGTTTGACTATATCATCACACAGGAAACAACGAATACGATTGTCTGTGAAGGATTCACGCGCCATTGCGCCACCAATTCCGCGGGCATTCCTGTAGCAGTCGATGAAAAAACGGTTAAGCTGTGGCAAAACTTTCCAAAATAATCAATTCCTTCCGCTTACCGCTGGAAATACCGGTTGCACCCTATCTCCAGGATCATCGGTTTGAAGGACAGATTGTCCTTCCTGCGGTTGAGGCAATGCAGATTCTGGCGGCAACAACCAAGGCGCGCTTCCCGGAGACCGCTATTCATTCCATGCGTAACGCACGCTTTGAAAAATTTCTTTACATACAACCTGAAGATCAGTCAATCAACGCCTTTAATGCAATCCAAGTTTGTGAAAATGGCGCCATTATTGCCAAATTGATCACCAAAACCGCTTCACCCAATACAATGATCACCCGGGTGAAAGAACATGTAATTCTGACTTTTGGCCCGGTACCGCCCATTAAAAAGCTATCAATTAGAGCAAAATCAGACCAAGAACGGCCCTATGCGGTTTCAACATCCAAGCTTTATAAAGATTTGGTCCCCTTCGGACCGGCTTTTCAAAATATTAAAAAATTACATCTTTACAAAGCTGGCGCCACAGCCACGATCACATCTGCCATGAACCTGCCCACTGGCGCCGAACCGCTGGGTTCACCGTTTCCCTTGGACGCCGCCTTTCATGCGGCTTGCGCCTGGGGGCAGCGCTATGCTGATGTAGTGGCATTTCCCGTGGGATTTGAATACCGTGGAATTGTCAATCCGACGCATTGTCATAAGACCTACAAAGCCCACATAGATTTCGTTCAAAAAGAATCGGCTCTGCTTATTTTTGACATGCGGATTTATTCTTCACAAGGCGACCTTTGTGAAACATTGACAGGTGTTTGTATGCGGGATGTTAGCGGAGGGCAGTTGCGTCCTCCTCCGTGGATAAAGCTAACATAGGATTGCAATTTTGGGATACTAACGTAATATAAAAACTTTCGAATAAATACTGCGTCTAAGCAAGATAATACTAAACCCAAATCCGAAGAAAGGGTTGATATATGAAAAGACGAATGAATTTCATTTGTTGAAAGCATATCAAGATGTTTAGGGATTTAGCAAAAAATAAACTACCTGAAATGTAGGGTGCGTTAGCGGAGTGTAACGCACCGTGTGAGGGAAAACCGAGTATGATCGCTTTGTGCCCCTGGATATATTTATTGCAAAGCATTGGGTTTAATACCCCATTGCTTGCGATGTTAAAATTGG
>JAOZRC010000587.1 GCA_029940345.1 Desulfobacterales bacterium | reverse complement strand
TCTGAAAGGCCAACCACGCATTATAGCATGTGTAAATCAAACAGATAGGGACACAGATTCATGACAGACAAGCGCTTAGTCTTGTCGGCTATCGTAATAACCGGCAACGAAAAATTCACCCGAAGTGAATCGGCTGAAGCTTTGAAATCCCAAAGCATTGCCGATGAAATGGAAATTATTATTGTTAAATTTCAGTCGAGTGCAAAATCCTCCGAAGCCGAAGCCGAAACCGCCACAGGGCCTTTCATACGGGAAATCAGGATGGAAAAGGGCCAGACTCTTATCGAGGCACGCCTTACCGGGCTTCGCCAGGCGCGGGGAGCGATCGTGGCTTTTATTGAAGATCACTGCGTCCCAGACCCGGATTGGGCCGAATGGCTGATAGAGGCCCACCGCAAGCCCAACCGTGCAATTGGTTACGCTTTCACCAGCGGCAGCCCGGATACTTTGCTTTACCGGAGCATATTTTTCGCCGAATATGGCCTTTGGTCGCATCCCGCCGTCGAGGGGCCCATTAAAATTCTTCCGGGAAATAATATTTCATACAGAAAAAAAGACCTATGGGCTCTTCGGAAAATTTATAATACAGGCCTAAAGGAAATTCTATTCTTTCCCGAGAAACCGCAACAATACGGTCTTAAACTTTTTATGGAACCTAAGGCCAAGGTTGCGCACCAGTCATGCAAGTATCTAAAAGACGTATATCTTGCGCATTTTTATTTCGGTCGCGTGCTGGGCGCGGCCCGGGCTAAGGGAGGCCAATGGAGCAATACCCGTCGTACATTGTACGCCATGTCAGTACCTTTGTTTGTTCCCACACTCCAAGTTTATCGAATCTGTTTGCACCTTCGAAAGCAACTGCGGCCGCCTTGGACTTTCTTCCTGACAAGCATTCCGCTGGTTTTCTGTCTTTTTCAAGTAGGGGCATTCGGAGAATTTCTCGGATACATATTGGGAAGCTGTTCAGTTGAGCGAACCTTGGATAAGATCGAAATCCATGCCCCTCGCATCGGACTTAAACGATGAAACCAACGCCCTACGTTTCAGTCATCATTCCCACCTACCGATCCGAAAGCGTCATTGGAGGATGCCTCGAGTCTCTATGTCATCAAACATACCAAAATTTTGAAGTCATCATTGTCAATAGTTACAAGGATACGAAAACTCGCCGGGAAGTGGAAAAAGCATTTCCACGGGCGAAATTTATTCAACATCATCAACGACTGCTCCCACAGGATGCAAAGGGTTTGGGGATAACATGGGCGAAGGGGGATCTGCTGGCCTTTATCGATCCTGATTGCAGAGCCCGACGCGATTGGCTTCAAACTCTGGTAAACCGGATCGAAAAGGGAAAAGCTTTCGTGGGCGGAAGCATGGAAAACCATTATCACACATGGATTGAGCGCGGAATCCACCTGTGTAAATTTCATGATGTTTTAGTCAAAGCCAAGTGCGGCCCTTTGGGGATAATCCCGTTTTCGAATGCCTGCCTGAAAAAAGAGGCTTGGGAAAATATCGGTCCCTTTACACCCAACCGATATTGCAGCGACGGTATCTTGAGTTGGCAAGCCCGAGATTCAGGCTGCACTCCCTGGCTGGAGCCCAAGGCTGTGGTAGAACATATACATGGCGAAAATATCCGCCTTTTTTTGCGAAAACGTTTTTTCAGGGGAAAAGAATTCGCAGGTGAGAGAATATCCTATGAAAAATGGTCAAAAAAACGAATCGCCGCAAATCTGTTTTTTACTCCTTTCCTAATTTTCTGGGTGCTTCTTCGATGCTTTCGAAATGCCGTTAAAAGTGGTAAAACGCGCGTCTATTTTTCAACATTACCGATTCAAATTTTTGGACAATCCGCTTGGATCGTCGGAGAGGCATTCACCTGTGAAAGAGTCCTGCGGGGAAAAACATGGAACGGTGAACAAACCAAATGAAATTCTGCATGATCACAACTTTTTTTGGCGCCCACCGTTTCGGTGGTGACGCGGTATATGTCGACCGACTTTGTCGTGCGTTGTTGCGGGCCGGCCATGAAGTTCATGTTGTTCACTGCGCTGATGCGTTTGAAACCGTGCGGCGAGGAGATCCTCTGAAAGTTTACGTTCCGCCGGATGATCTTCATATTCACACCATCGAAAGCCCCATTAAAATACTTCCGTCACTCTGGAATCACCAGACCGGAACCATGGGAATAAAAGGGAAGAAGATTTCTGAAGTACTGGCGAATCACGATTTCGATGTCATCCATTATCACAATATCTCTTTAATCGGAGGCCCTAAGGTACTTGAAGCCAAAACAAAAAATAGCCATGTCGTAAAGTTGTTGAGTACCCATGAATTCTGGCTCCTATGCCCGTTAAGCCTGTTATGGAAATTTGACGAAAAAATATGCGATGCCCCCGAATGCTTCAAGTGCAGTTTGAAGGCCTGCCGGCCGCCGCAATTATGGCGAAAAACGGATATGCTCAAGCGTTCGCTGGAACATCTCGATGCCATTTTGTTTCCCAGCAGTCATACATTAGAAATGCACAAACAATATGGAATACGGCATGGCCGCATGATTCATCTTCCCCTTTTCCTACCCAAAGATTGGTTCCGGGATGAATCGGATGCGCCCTTAGCTCTGAACAAATCGGGAAAACCTTACTTTGTCATGGCCGGAAGGCTGGTCAGAGAAAAAGGCTATCAGGATGTCATCAAGGTAATGCCCCGCTTCCCGACGTTTGACTTGAAGATCGCCGGGTCGGGACCCTTTTTTCAACAATTGCGAAGAAAAGCCCGGGGCATGAAAAACGTTCATTTTCTCGGACAACTCTCGTTTTACGAACTAGAAAGAGTTTTTCGATCGGCCCGGGCCCTGATTGTTCCATCACTGTTTTTTGAAATTTTCGGGTATGTGGTATTGGAGGCTTTTTCCACTCGAACCCCGGTGATCGCTGCCGATCGCGGGTCGGTTGCCGAGATTCTCCGAGAAACCGATGCGGGCTTTACATACGGCAACCGCGAACAACTTGTCAGTGCTATGAAAACCCTTGCCCGGGACGAACAACTCGCTGAAGGACTAGGTAAAATTGGTGAACAATCCGTTGCCATGTTGTGGTCTGAGGATAAAATATTAAGAAAGTACCTTTCGATTGTTTGGAAATTACGGGAGCAAAAGGAACGATAGATTATGCCTCATCACCTTTAAAATTGAAGAGAATATCGGTGTGTCCGATGACTTAGAAATGATAATTTCGAAGCATGGTGACTAGCTGCATCGTAACCGTTCACATCCCCCCTGGTTCCCATGCTCCGGCGTGGGAACCATATTTTTGCCAAAGCCGCGTTAATTCAAGGTCACAGGGGGCAACGGAGTACGTTCCCACACCGGTGCATGGGAACGAAATCGGGAGGGGAGTGAACGTTTATTTAACGATTATTCCGCGAGATGACTTTGCGATGACGCCTGAATCTTTAACCAGAAACAAATATTGTGAAAAACAGATATTCGTGGTTTGGAATTACCGGGAAGGGATGAAAGGATGACCCAACCGTCCTTTGAGGCCCGTCACCTGGTGGCTGGCAGTATCAGCCTTTTTATCGCGGAAGCGCTAATCTTGCCGACCGGGTTTATCACCGCCGTCTATCTTGCACGCCAGTTTGGTCCGGCTGATTACGGCTTATTCGCCCTGGTTTCGCGCGTGTCTATGTGGATCGAAATTTTGTGTGCCACGCTGTTCACTCAAACTGCCATTAAATTTATCTGTGCATCCGCTGATCAACAGCGTGTCGGTAATGCCATCGCCAGACTATATCTGCTCGTGGGTTTCGGAGCATGCATTATATTGTGGTGTTCATCTTCATTTTTAGCGACTGTTTTCAATGAACCCGATTTGAGTGACTATTTTA
>JAOZRC010000057.1:12554-14494 GCA_029940345.1 Desulfobacterales bacterium | reverse complement strand
ATTGCAATTCAACCTTCTCAAGTGGTTCTGGGCGAAGATTTTACAATAAATTTTACATTGAAAGAAATTAACGGTATTTCCAAAACATTTGAGAATGTCGCTGTCGCGATTCTGCGTGCAGACAATTCATTGGTTTTTGATCTTGCAATGTACAGTAATGTAACCATTCCTGCAAATGGGACCTGGAGTAAGTCACCGACCGATATTTTATATGTGACTAATCCGCCGGGCTATTATAAGGCCGTAATAAGAGGTAAAGTTGGCGGGCAGTGGTTCGATTTTGATACAACAGATAATGGGGTAAATCACAAAACTTTCACGGCTGTTGCTAATTCCTCACAATCCGTTGATATAACCCATAACGGTTTGAATATTGTAGATGAACAATCGGCCGCTTTTGAAAAAGGATGCAGTAACGGAAACGATTATTGGTGGGAGTACAATGTGGGTTATAATAGCCACATGTTCTATACATACGCCATAGATGAAACTGAAGAGCAATGCTACGGTAAATGGAATCTGAATATCGTTGAAGAGGGAAATTATGAAGTCCTTGTTCATATCCCTTCCAACGGCGCCACTTCCAAACAAGCCAAATATAAAATTGAGAGATATAATGCTAATAATGAAATACAAACAAATTATTCACCTCCAATAGATCAGAGCATCTATTTTGATAAGTGGGTCAAACTGGATTCATATTATTTCCACAATGGTCCCGCTTCAATCTATCGTATTGACATCCTGGAGTACGCTTCAGACACCACCGGCGCGGTGGCTCCCGTGGGCGCGGCATACACCGATCTGACGTTGCAGGGTTTGAGCATTCATCCGGACACGCGCGAGCTTTATGCAGTTGGATCAACCAAAGACGCGGCGGCCGCCAATCTGTATAAAATCAATCCGAATACGGGCGCTCAGATTCCTATTGGCGTGATTCAGGATACGGCAGAAAACGGATTTGCTGATAACACGGCGTTAGCGTTCCGTCCAGATGGCTCCTTGTGGGGTTTTGCGGCGGACAGCGATCCTGAGCGGCAAGGCGTTATCCGGATCGACCCGGAAACCGGCTTGGCCGCGCTCATGCAAGAAAGCGATCTTGAAGTTAGCGCACTGGTCTGGAGCAATGACGGTGAAGTGCTGTTTATGGCCGCGGGCCGGCAGTTGTATCAATATACGGCTGACGGCATTACCCTGGGGCCGCTTTTCAGCGACCTTCCGGGCGCAATTGACGGCCTGACGATTCAACCAGACGGTATGTTGCTGGCCTTGATTTTAAATGGCGGCGATCTCACGGCTTACGCTTTGGACATTGAACAAGGCACAATCCCGGATGCGTTCCGTATCGACGCCGGGGCGTTCACGAATATTCAGGCGCTGGCCTGGCCGTCATGGTGCGGCGATGCCATTCGCAAAGGCGTCACCTGGGCATCGGCCTGGACCGGCGGTTTTGTTCCTGAAGGCGAAATCGAAAAAGGGCATTGCAAAGTCGAACCGGTGTGGGTGTCGCTGCAAGGCAAACTCACGCTGGACCCGCCGGGCAGCCAGGCGCTGATCAAAACCACATGGCAGGTGATGACGCCTGAAGACGCCCAATGTCCCATGGGGTTTGAAAACTGCACCGAGCCGTTTGAAAGCATCCAACTGGCGGACAGCGATCCGGACACCGGCGAAGTCGAGTTGATCGTGCGCGGCTGGTGGCCCGGAGTGCGCTCATCGGATTTCGAGCGCGTGGAAGTGGGTTACACCATTGAAGTGCTGAACCGCTACGGCAATGCGCTGGAAGCCAGGACAGAAGCAAAACAGCTATATTGGTCGCCAGAGATGAGCTGTCGCTGGGTGCGGGCGGTGGATGATCTGGGCTTTGGAAAGTTAGATACGCCTTCGGTGATCAACGCGTTGGTCAACGATGACATCCCGGACGGCATTGACAGCGTGGT
>JAOZRC010000057.1:6841-12454 GCA_029940345.1 Desulfobacterales bacterium | reverse complement strand
CTAACCTACCGCATAAACGGATGCCTTTTCAAAGTTTACAACACATTAGGAAACATCTGGAAAGAAGAAGCTTATGAAAAAGCGCTTGAACTGGAGTTGCAATCACAAGGGTTGAAGGCGGAGAGTCAAAAAGAGTATGATGTTTTCTATTTTGAAAAGAACATCGGTCGTTATAGGCTGGACTTACTGGTTGAAGATCAAGTGATTATAGAAATAAAAGTGGCTCCCGAAATAACTCCCTTGCATCAGGCGCAACTGATTTCGTACCTGAAAGGCTTTGACAAACCCATTGGTATTTTAGCCAATTTTGGCGGTATGTCGATGGAACATCAGACATTTCCGAATATAACCGAACTTAAAAATCCTATACGCGATGATTTTGACTTTGATAAAATAACCCTGCCAGGCAAAGAAAAAATCAAAGATTTGCTTTTCATTGCGAATCGTATTCTGACATCTTTGGGCACCGGTTATTTTCACCAGATTTACCGCAGGGCTTTTTATTACGAACTGAAATCAGCGGGCGTCGAATTTGAGATCGCCAGAGAGATCACCGCTGAATATCAGAATACTCCGCTTGATTCAAAGAAAGTGAATTTTTTTGTCATTGGAGATTTGCTTTTATCGACAGTTGCTGTCAAGAAGCTGGATAAATATCTTTTATCCCGATTTAAAAATCATATCACTTTCTTCAGACTGAAACGAGGATTGATTTTTAATTTTAATGCATTGTGTTTGGATTTTATGTACTCGGAGTGATTGTCTGTATGCGTTGTGATTTGCGCGGATTTTGATCTGCATGGATTGATATCTGCATGGATTGTTATCTACATGGATTGTGGGTAAGTAGAGGATTTTAGGGAATTTTTTTGTGGGGAGTGGCTCATAGATGGAAATTTCAAGATATTGCCTGAAACTCTTGATAGCGGTTGTTTTGTGCTTGGCTGCGCCGGCTATAATTGGTGCCGTTGAAAATGCAAACAAACCGCCCCTGCTAACTACAACGCTGGGCGTACGCGCTGGTGATGACACGGTCGAGGGCTTTCTGGATATCCTGGGGCCGATTCATACGTTTAAAAACGGCGTCATTTTTCTAAATCCGCGGGCAGGGTTGCAGGATGGCGGGGAGAATGAGTTCAATGCGGGAATCGGTTATCGCCATCTTATTCCTGATTATGATCTGGTGCTTGGCGCCAATTTGTATTTGGATTCACGCAAAACCGGTAATGGCAATCGGTTTAACCAGGTCGGCGCGGGCCTGGAATGCTTATCCGAATGGATTGATTTCCGGGCGAACTATTATTATCCGGAAGATGACGAAGCGTTGATTCGATCGTATCATACTGAAGAAACCCGTATTCGCACACAAACCTCGGTGAATACGGTTGCCCAAACGTCAACAGACGCTTCCTCCTCAACCGTTGCCAGTACACCGTATCCGAGCGGCCATAGCATCTGGCGGGATTATATCACCACCACGGACTATCACATCACCACTCGCAAAACTGAGACGATTACCACGAACACCGAAACCACAACTATCCGGCGTTTGTTTGAACAATTTGAAACGGCACTGGAAGGATATGATCTGGAGTTGGGGGTAAAGCTGCCCGTTCCGGAAGAGCTGCCCGAAGTCAGGCTGTTTGGCGGGTGGTATGATTTTGACAATCCTTACGGCGGTGATATCAATGGCTGGAAGGGACGCCTTGAGGTACGCGCCGGGCGTTACCTGACCTTTGATGCGGAGGTATATGAAGATGACGAATTCAATGGTAGTGATTATTTTATCGGTGCGAGGTTGCAAATTCCGTTTGATACGGTTAACCCTGTTGAAGCGCTTAAAAAGGTGTTGACCCGTAAAACGCGGCGGTCAGTGCGCGACCGGATGTATGCCGATATGGTGATGCGGGATGTGCGCGTGCAGACCGAGGATTCCGATTTTTTAGAAAATGAGGCGCAAAAGACGACTGCAACTGAAACAGAAACCCATATCGCTTCCCGAACGACAACGACGCAGGCCAAACGTACTCTGACCCAGCGCAAAGAACTGGAACTGGCTTTCCATATCACATTTGCAGATGGCGATAACGCCACAGGGGAAGAAGACGGCACAGCGGAGCATCCGTATGATACGGTTCAGGAGGCGGTGAATAACGCGGGAGAGAATAATACGATTTATGTGGATAGCGCCGCCGGTGATTACAATGAAAATGTGGCGTTGCAAGATCATCAGGTTTTGACTTCGGCAATTGCGCTTTCAGACGGCGGTGTGTTTCAAACCGTCACTGCGCCGACGATCAACGGTGGAACCAGTCCGGCGGTCACGCATGCTGACAACACCCAGGTAATACGGATTAATGAAGTCTGGGCACCGCCTTCGCCTGCCCCGCTCAATCCGCCTGTTCCACCGGACCCGCCAGAATCACCCAGTCCACCCGACCCGCCCGGTTCGCCCGACCCTCCCGATCCGCCGAATCCTTTAGAAGGCATTACTTTTGTAGATGGCGATAACGACACCGGCGTGGAAGACGGCACTCCGGAGCACCCATACAACACGATTCAGGAGGGTGTGGACAGCGCCGGCACGGGCAACCCGATTTTTGTTGACGATGCTGCGGATGACTACCTTGAAAATATTTTGTTGTCGGATAATCAAACGCTGGCTTCCACGATGCTATTGTCGGACGGTAACACTTACGCATCGCTTCTTCCGCCTGACCTTGACGGCGGGGCCGGTGACGCCATTACACTGGCCGACGGCAACACGATCGAGCGGATCAATATTGTGGGTGGTGATACCGGGATAGCAGGCAATGGCATCGGTGGAACAACCCTGATAAAAAACGTGACCATTGAGAACGTAACCGGACAAGGCATTGATATTCAGAACAGTTCGGGCATTTTTACAATCGAACTGACAACGATCCGTGACAGTGGCGGTGACGGCATCCATGTGGATACATTTGCAGGTGATTTTACGATTGTTAATACTGAAATTCATAACAGCGGAAATTTTGGTGTGGACATCCGTGACAGCACAGGTGATTTTACATTGGCGGATGCCTTGATTCACACCACCGTTGACAGCGCTGTCAGTATTCTGAATCATGATGGCTCCTTTACCATGAATGGCGGTAAGATTCAGGACAGCGGCAATTATGGAATTATGATAAAAGACAGCATTGGTGAGTACACGTTTAAAAACGTGATAATCAGTGAAATTCTACGTGATGGCATCGCATGTCAAAGCTCAATAGCCGGTTCGGAAACTGACCTGATTGTTGAAGGTTGCACTGTAATAGATAATGATGCGGGCAGCGGAGGCATTTTCCTGGAAGGTGAAAACAATGCGGTGATTTGTGCCCATATTTCGGATTCTGTTTTTTCGATTGCCAATACGTTACCGGCGATTGATATTCAGGCGCATGATACGGCTGAAGTGGGCGCCGTTATACTGAATAATATCATCAATGGCAGTAACTCTTTCAGCATCAAAGCGAAGACTTTCAACATCGGCTCACAGATATGTTTATATGCGACTGGTAACAGCGACGGTTTAGGCAATGCTCCTATCGGAATATTTTTTCTTGATAATTTAGCGAACGGAACACTGGGCATCACCCAGGGCAACAACACGAATCTGAGCAGTGATAATAACGGTGTGACCGTCACTCCTGTCGGAACTGTCACATTTGATGTGACGTGTTGTCCATAACCTTTTCAAAAAACAACCCCAAAATCCATGCCGTTCATAACGTTTCCACTAATCCTGTTGATTATCTGACATTCAATCCCGCTACCTGGCAAGAGACTTGCCAAATCAACAAACGCGCGGCAAAAGTTTCGACTTGTTCAGCAGATTTTTTTTGTTGGACAGGCATCGCCGGAAAAATAAACTGCTGTGACGGGGAAAAATACCCGAAAGGATGTTGTGACCTACTTTTTTTTGCATTTTCCCTATGAAGTGCTGAACTAAATCTTGACTCCTATCCATAAATAAGCTATTTATTAAGTTTAAATTTTGAATAATATTTACAAACTAATAATTTTGAATAGATGATGGTTTATACGAATGACAGCTAAAAGTAACTTTATTGAAAAACGCCGCCAAAAACTGGCGGAAATGAGAAACGCTAATATCGATTTATTTCCCAATGATTATAGGGTGTTACATACGATAGCAAATATTCTTGAAACGACGCCTGAATTTTCTGACGCCCAAGATGAGGAGAGCCCGGTTTTTACAACCGCAGGGCGTATGATAGCGATTAACCGCTTTGGCAAAGCATCTTTTATCCGTTTCAGGGATCGCACGGGGCAATTGCAAGCATATATTCGCAAAGATAAAGTCGGTGATGAAGCCTACGCGCTTTTCAAAAAAACAGATATAGGTGATCATATCGGCTTAAGCGGCTGTATGTTTACAACCAAAACCGGTGAACTGACCCTCCTGGTTGACAAATTTAAACTTATCACCAAAGCCACTCGGCCGCTTCCTGAAAAATTCCACGGTCTTAAAGACCCTGAAAAACGATATCGCCAACGCTATGTCGATCTGATTATGAATGAAGAAGTGCGTGATCTTTTTATTAAACGCAGTCGTATCATTCAGGAAGTTCGGAATTTCCTGCTTGATCGTGATTTTTTAGAAGTTGAAACCCCCATGATGCAGCAACTTCCTGGCGGTGCGGAAGCCACACCTTTTAAAACGCATCACAACGCACTGGGGATGGACCTTTACCTGCGCATCGCTCCTGAGCTCTATCTTAAACGCCTTGTTGTCGGCGGATTTGAACGCGTTTTTGAAATAAATCGTAATTTCCGCAACGAAGGCGTATCAACGCGGCATAATCCCGAATTCACCATGTTGGAGTTTTACCAGGCTTATGCCAATTACGAAGATATGATGGATTTCACCGAAGAGATGTTTTGCAAGGTGGCCATGCTGTTGACGGGTAACGAACAGATTACCTATCAAGGTAATACAATTGATATGACACGCCCCTGGCGTCGTCTGAAGCTGGTCGATGCTTTAACTGCTATCGGCGGCGTCGATCCTGATTTGATGAATGATAAAAAGCGCTTAATTGAATTTGCCGATTCCAAAGGCGTGGTCATCGCACATACAACACGCTTGGGCAAAGTGATTACCAAGCTATTTGATACGCTGGTGGAACCTCTGTTGATTCAACCGACCTTCATCACGGACTACCCCGTTGAAGTTTCGCCGCTTTCCCGTCGATGCGACCACGATCCGAATTTTACGGACCGTTTTGAACTTTTTATAGGCGGATGCGAAATTGCCAACGGTTTTTCAGAGCTTAACGATCCGGAGGATCAGAATGAACGGTTCATACAACAATCCGCCGACCGGGATGCAGGTGATAAAGAGGCGCATCCTATGGATACAGATTATATCCACGCCCTTGAATACGGCATGCCACCTACCGCTGGTGAAGGAATCGGAATTGATCGGATGACGATGCTTTTTACCGACGCCGCCTCAATACGCGAGGTGATTCTTTTTCCGCACATGAAAGCTAGGAAAGTTTAAAGTTTTATGTTACAGTTGTTTAATATTATCTATAGCGAGAAATAATATAACTTAAAACT
>JAOZRC010000057.1:0-6741 GCA_029940345.1 Desulfobacterales bacterium | reverse complement strand
TAACTTAAAACTCCCAAGTATGTCTTTTGAATATTTTATCGGCGGCCGCTATTTGCGCGCCAAACAAAAACAGGCCTTTATTTCATTAATCACCCTTTTGTCCATTGCCGGTGTGACAGTCGGCGTAATGGCGCTGATTGTCGTGATTGCCGTTATGGCCGGATTTGAAGCTGACCTGAAAGAGCGTATTCTGGGTGTGGAATCCCACGTCGTGTTAATGCGCCATGGCGGATCTTTCACTAACTATCCTTTGACACTGGATTATGTCAAAAAGGTGAAAGGCGTTGAAGCTGCCACGCCCTTTATTTTTGCACAAGTGATGTTGCGTTCTAAATCCGGTGTATCAGGTGCGGTTTTACGTGGGATTGATCCGGATACGGTCAGCCTGGTCGTCAAAAAATTAGATGCCGCCACTTTGAAAAAGCGGCAAAACAGGGATCTGAAAACAGATGCATCTGTTCCCGGAATCATTTTGGGAAAGGAATTGGCTAAAAATTTGAATGTGTCTGTGGGTGATGTTGTTTACATCATATCTCCACGGGGGATGATATCTCCCATGGGACATATGCCCGCCATGAAGCGGTTTCTGGTCAGTGCCTATTTTGAATCCGGTATGTATGAATATGATGGCTCACTGGCGTTTATCCATCTGCACGATGCGCAAAGACTGATGCGTTTGGGCGATGGGGTGACTGGCATTGAAATTCGCGTAAATGATATTGACAAAGCTGATGCCATTTCAAAAGAGATACGCAAAGGTTTGGGATTTCCTTTTTGGACGCGCGACTGGATGCAGATGAATCGCAATCTGTTTTCCGCCCTCAAGCTGGAGAAAACGGTCATGTTTATTATCCTCGCGTTGATTGTGCTGGTAGCGGCGTTTAATATCGCCAGTTCTTTGATTATGATGGTGATGGAAAAAACACGGGATATCGCTATTTTGAAAGCGATGGGCGCGACGGATCGAAGTATACGCAAAATTTTTATTTTTAAAGGCATGGTTATCGGTGCGGTTGGCACTTTTTTAGGCGTCTGCACCGGATTTATCTTGTGCAAGTTGTTAGAACACTACAAATTTATTGAACTTCCCGGTGATGTGTATTACATAACGACGTTACCTGTACGAATGCAAGGGGCAGACGTTTTTTTAATAGCGATAGGGGCCTTGGTGATCTGCTTTTTGGCCACGCTTTATCCGGCGCGTCAGGCATCGGCCCTTAATCCCGTGGAGGCCATCCGTTTTGGTTGATACTGACAAGTGTTTTATGACGACGGAAACGGATTGTGCGGAATTAAAAAGCACCGCGCCGTCATTAAAAACGCTATGCGATCACAACAGTGGTGATAATCTGATCTGCATTCGTGATTTAAGTAAAAGCTATACAAATAACGCCAACCAGTCCGATAAAGGCCGTTTTGACATTTTAAAAGCGGTCGATTTTGATCTGGCTGCAGGAGAAACTGTCGCAATTGTGGGTGCGTCCGGTATTGGCAAATCGACGCTGCTTCATATTATGGGGGCTCTGGACCGACCGGATAGCGGCACTTTTTTGTTCCGCGGCCAGGATGTATTCAGTTTTGATAACAGTCAATTGGCATCATTTCGCAATACATCCGTCGGCTTTGTTTTCCAGTTTCATTATCTTTTGGCGGAGTTCAGCGCTTTGGAAAATGTGATGCTTCCAATATTGATTCAGGGCGTTGACAAGGCGCTGGCAAGCGAGACGGCTGAAGAAATCCTTGTCAGAGTCGGTCTTAAAGAACGCTTGGCTTTTCGGGTTACCAAACTGTCAGGGGGCGAGCAACAACGCGTCGCATTGGCGCGCGCACTTGTTCTTAAACCGGATATGTTACTGGCCGATGAGCCGACAGGAAACCTCGACCGGCAAAATAGTGAACAGGTTCACCAACTCCTGATGGAATTAAATCGCGAACTGGGAATGACGATGGTCGTCGTAACGCATAACGCTACATTGGCATCCTATATGTCGCGGCAAGTGACCATCATTAACGGAAAACTGACAAAACCAATCAGAGGTGTTTTATGTTAAAAAAAATCAGTTTGTCACTATCAGCCGTAGTGATAGTCGTAGCGGGTTTAATGTATACAACCGCTTCAGCTCAAGATTCAGTTCAAGTGGGTGTGTTGCCATTTGAAATTCATTCGATTAAAGACTACGCCTATTTGAAAAATGAAATCCCGATAATTTTAAAAAAACATCTTAGGCAACAAGGCGCTGATATTGCCGATACCGGTGCGGCAGACCTCAAAGAACTCACTCTGAATACAAGCATACGTACAGCCGGAGAAAAAATCGCGGCCGATTTTATCATCTGGGGGAGCTTAACCTGGATTGGAAAGCAGTTCAGTTTGGATGCCCGGATGCTCGAAACATTTTCCAAATCGCCGCCGACGCTTTACTCCGTTGAAGGTAAAGGTATTGAAGCACTTCCCAAAGCCCTTAAACAATTAACGCGCGATATCAGCATCCGGATCTTTAAGATGGAAAAAGTGGCCAGTGTGATTATTGTGGGCAACAAACGTATTGAAACGGATGCCATTTCTAAAAAAATCAAAACTGAACCGGGTGATGTCTATTTACCGAAAAGTTTGGCCGATGATTTGAAAACGATCTATTCAATGGGTTATTTTGATGATATTCGCATCGAATCCGAAGAAACCCCGGATGGAAAATCAATCACTTTTTTTGTGGAAGAAAAGCCGACGATCAGGGTGATTCGCTTGAAAGGGAATAAGGTGTATGATGATGATGAAATCAAAGAAGAACTCGACATCAAAACCGGATCAATTTTTAATGTTTTTAAAATTCAGAAAAATATTAAACGAATCGAAGAACTATATCATGAGAAGAATTATCACCATGTCGGAGTTTCCTATAAAGTAGTGCCACTTGAAAATAACCAGGCTGATCTGGAAATCGAAGTGGTGGAAGGTTCCAAAATACGGATTAAATCAATCACGTTTGAGGGGAATAAGGAATATGACGGTGATGATTTGAGAAAATTGATGAAAACATCGGAAAAAGGGATGTTTTCATGGATAACATCATCCGGTAACCTGACAACCGAAGACCTGGATCAGGATATTGCCAGACTGACCGCTTTTTATCACAATAACGGTTATATTCAAGCCAAAGTCGGCGACCCTAAAATTGAATACAAGGAAAATTGGATTTATATCACAATCAAAATTGATGAAGGGCCGCGCTTTAAGGTTGGCCATGTGAAGGTTAAAGGCGATATGGTTATACCGGAAGAAGTGTTGCTTCAAAAGATTAAGATATCTCAAAAGGAATATTTTAGTCGTGAAACGATACGCAATGACATGCTTGTACTGACCGATTTATATTCAGATGAAGGCTACGCTTATGTCGATATTGCGCCCAGGGTGGATCAGGACCCGGAAAAACTAATCGTAAATATAACTTATAATATTGAAAAAGGTAAGCAAGTTTATTTTGAAAAAATCAGTATTGGTGGCAACACCAAAACCAGGGACAAAGTGATCCGCAGAGAGCTGAAAGTTTATGAACAGGAGCTTTACAGTGGCAAACGCCTAAAACGAGGCGTTCGCAATCTCTATCGCCTGGATTTTTTTGAAGATGTGAAAATTGATACGCCCAAGGGCAGTGCGGATGATAAGATGATATTAAATATTGACGTAACCGAAAAGGCCACAGGCACTTTCAGTATTGGCGGAGGTTACAGCAGTGTCGAAAATGCCTTTTTCACAGGCTCTATAACGGAACGTAACCTTTTCGGGCGTGGATTTGTTTTGAAATTCAACGCTGAGATCGGCGGCCGTACGAATCGTTATGTACTAAGCTTTACAGATCCGTGGCTGTTCGATATTCCCCTGGCGGCCGGTTTTGACATCTATAATCGTAATAAAGATTATGACACCTACGATTTAGACAGTCTCGGAGGAACACTACGCGGCAGTTATCCGGTTCTTGATTATACGCGTTTCTATCTTGCCTACACTTATGATATATCGGATGTTTACAATCTCGAAGAAAATGCACCCGTAGGCGCCCAAGACATGGAAGGCGAAAATACGATGAGTAAACTGGTTTCTTCACTCATTTATGATTCAAGAGACCGTGTTTTTAACCCATCGAAAGGTGGCAAAACCAGTTTCGTGATTCAATATGCCGGCGGTTTTTTTGGCGGCGATATCGGCTATGTTAAATATATTGGCGACTTAGGATGGTATATACCTTTGTTTTGGGAAACAGTTGGTTTTATACATAGTAAGGCCGGATATGTACAGGAAAATACAGATGGGAAACTGCCAATCTACGATAGATTTTATTTGGGAGGCATCAATTCAGTACGCGGTTTTGACTGGCACGATATCAGCCCTATAGATGAAAATGGTGAACCCATCGGCGGTGACAAATTCGTCCAATTCAATTTTGAATTTGTATTTCCCCTGGTTAAAAAGGCCGGTGTAATGGGCGTGGCCTTTGTTGATATGGGTAATGTGTGGTTAGAAGATGTGAGCGCTGACTTGTCAGATTTACAAATGAGCGCCGGAGGCGGTATCCGCTGGTTTTCACCGATGGGGCCGATTCGGCTGGAATACGGCTATATTCTCGAAGCCGAAGAAGGTATAAGCCAGGATGGACGTTGGGAGTTTACTATGGGTCAGGCTTTCTAAAAGTTAAAAGTTTACAACCTGTGCGGTTACCATCTGATGTAGGGTGGGCATCGTTTTTCCACTCACCTGATTTATAGCTGATACAAAAGTGTGGTATCGGACATCGTTTAAAGCGATTAACTTTGCCCACCGTTTTATTAAATAGCCGTTGGGCAAAGGTTGTTTTCTTCTACAAAATCAGTCGCTTGGCCTAATCATCCGCTTAAACCAAGTGAGTGGTAAAACGTTGCCCAACCTACTTGTAAAACCAACCGCACAGGTTGAAAGTTTTAAGTTGATGATAATTTTACATTTATCACAGCAGATAGATTGTTTTTCAGAAAGACATTATATTAAATAATATTAAGGAGAAAGAAAATGTGGACAATGAAAAAAACGTTGTGGATGGCTATATTGCTAATACCATTTTGGGTGGCACCTTCCTTCAGCGCAGATGTCGCTAAAATCGGTGTAATCGATTTCCAAAAAATTTTGGAGGCGTCTTCCTCCGGTAAAGCGGCTCAAGCTGAAATTAAGAAAAAGGGTCAGAAGATGGAAGCTGATCTGAAAAAAAAAGGCGGTAGTATTGAAGACAGCAAAAAGAAGCTTGAGCGGGAAGCGCTGGTAATGAGCAAAGAGATGCGACAGGAAAAAGAGCGTGAGATAAGAATTAATATCAATGATTTAAGAACAATGCAAAAAAAATATATGGCTGATTTTAAAACATATGAAAATCGGCTTGTGAATGATATTCAGAAAGAAGTACTCGAAATTGTCAAAATCATTGGGAAAAAAAGCGGCTACCTTTTAATTCTTGAAAGACGTGAAGGTGGGGCTTTATATTATCCGAACTCAATCGATTTAACAGATCGTGTGATTAAAGAATATAATGCGCAATATGCCAAAAAGAAAAAGTGACAATGGAAATCACTCTTGCCGATATTGCTCGGAAGGTTGGCGGCGAGCTACGCGGTGAACCACAAAAACGAATAAGAAACGCGGCACCTTTTGATCAGGCGACTTCTGAAGATATCACCTTTGCCGGTAGCGCTAAATTCCTCAAAAAATTAAATCTGACCAAAGCCGGGGCAGTATTCATACCTGGAAGCAGTCTATCAGGGGATGCCTTGACTGCGACACAAAATCTGATTGTTGTCGAGCATCCTCAAGTTGCTTTTGCTCGGATTTTAAATATTTTTTATCCATCTTCAAAACCGGCTATAGGTATTAGCCAGAAAGCCGCTATTGGCAAAAATTTCACAAGTGGTCTGGATGTTTCCATTGCTCCTTTTGTTGCTATTGGAAATGATGTGAAAATAGGTACGCGCGTATGCTTGCACCCTCATGTTGTAATAGAAGACCATGTGGTTATCGGAAATGACACCGAAATATTTCCCAATGTAACGATTCATAAATGTTCTGAAATCGGTGCGCATGTTATCATTCAGTCGGGGACCGTTATCGGAAGCGATGGTTTCGGGTATGCTACTGATGGCAATCAATACATTAAAATCAGGCATACGGGTATTGTTCAGATAGATGATGATGTTGAGATTGGCGCCTGCAATACCATCGACCGCGCGACTTTTGGAAAAACCTGGATTCAGCAAGGTGTTAAAACGGATAATTTTGTGCATATTGCCCACAATGTCACTGTTGGCGCGAATACAGTGTTTGCCGCCCTGGTCGGAGTTTCGGGCAGCACAACCATCGGCCGCAATGTAATTGTGGCTGGACAGGTCGGTGTCTCAGATCATTTGAAAATCGGTAACGGCGCCATACTTGGGCCTCAATCCGGAATTGCTCAATCAGTCGGCAAAGGACAGGTAGTCTCCGGATCGCCTGAAATGCCGCATCGCTTATGGCTCAGAGTGCAGCGGATCATTCCGCGCTTGCCGCTTCTACGTAAAAAATTGAGTGCCATTGAAAAGAAAGTAAATAAGATTGAGAATAAATTAGGTCTGTCGCATGATTGATGATTTCGTAAAAATCGCATATTTAGGAATAGGAACAGAATAACTTACCTATTTTCAGAAGAGGAGTGCAAACCACAGTTTGCGTCACAGCATCGCAAACTG
>JAOZRC010000586.1:2590-3915 GCA_029940345.1 Desulfobacterales bacterium | reverse complement strand
TCTGACAAACCTTCAAATTTGTTCCCGTCGTTAAGCTCCCCGGTTACCCACAATCGATACTGTCCGGGGTTCAGACAACAATCGTTAGGCTCACATGGGACACGCTCAAATGTGACTGTCTCACCGTTTGGGTGTTTTGGTGGTTGTAACCTGAATTCGACTTCAGAGGCACAAGGCGGCTGCTCATTCTTTTCACAAAACTTACCAATTAACGTTTCATCCTCAAAATGCTCACTAGTATAATCATCTAATAATATAGTAAATTGGATTTCCTTTTGACATTTAGGCCACCTAGCCTCACCCCAAAATAGATAGCCTCCAAAACGAGCGGGAATTGGTGTTCTATCGTTGGTTTTATAATTAGCATCGTCCTGATCCTCAACTTCCAGATCACAACAGTATCCGACAACCGATGCGGTGTTGGTATGCCGCTCCTCATTCGCTGTAAAGGGGCCGAGAATACACTCAAAACTTGTACGCGGTTCCAAAACATCAGGCATGTTGCATTCACTTGTGTCGAAGTGTGTATCGCTTAAGACCGCATCAAACAATGCAGACGAACTGTTATTTGTGACGACAAACATAAAATAGACATCTTCACCAAATGCTATTTCCAGTGCTTCATCCGGTGTATCGGCATCCAGCCATGTCGCACCATCGGCAGAAATATATTTCTCCACGTCAAGACCAAGCTGAGGCGTGTTAGCAATGTAATTGGCGGGGTCACTGGCAGATACTTGTGATGATTCTACCGCAGAATTTTCAGTTATGAGAGCATATCCTAACTGTGTTGAATTACAAGGAGATTCTGATACAGAAGTGTCCCAATTCGGCGCATGACTCCAACAGTTACTAAGTGAAATTCGGCCTGGAGCCCATTCATCATAAAGCCAGAAAACCGGATTACCATTATTTAAACTATACCGATAGTCTGCACCGATAAGCCCATTTTTAGGCGGTGTTCTTTCTATATAATGATTACTCTGTCCATTCCAAAAATCCACTTTTCCGGAATAAATGGGATGAGTTCCGGGTTGAGCATAGCGTGGGGCATAATATTGATTGGAATCGTTGCCAATATACTGGTTTTTTGAATATCCGGCAAGAAAATGAGATGTACTTATACCGTATTTTTCATAAAATTTATATTTATCATTGGTAACCCATGTATCGGTTTTGCCTGAGTTATAGTAACTTTTAATAACGGTAACATTTGAAGCCGCTGCATCTGTCCTAGCAGTTACAGTTGCAATATCAGTATGTTGGCCCTGTTCAATGGGAACGGTAAATTCACACGTGAATTCATCCCCAGGTTGCATTATATA
>JAOZRC010000586.1:0-2580 GCA_029940345.1 Desulfobacterales bacterium | reverse complement strand
ACAACGACATGCATCATAAACAGCATCAGGATAAGTGTCGTCGGTAAGATCAATATTGCTCAACGGAACTTCTCCTGTATTTTTTACCGAAATCCTAAACATAGCATCACCGCAATCGCAATAATCCGCTTCAGGCCCCGGCGCCGTGTTTGCGTCATACCAATTGCTGCCGCCATCCACTGAAACTTCTTTTTTGATTGAAATGCCGGGCTTTCCTTTTTGCCCTTCAATTCTAACATTAATGCCATTGACATAAACTGAATCACTGCCAATTTCTTCGTCGCTAACAGGATCAACAATACCAGGTTCCCAAAAAACCTTAGCTCTAATTTTTGTGACATATCCTGGCACATCCTTTAGAACAAGTGTGTCAATCAAAGCTTGTTCATCTAGATTGGAATGAATGTATATAGCCCTTTTCCTCTCGATGCCGGCATATTCAGCCGCCAGAATAACTCCTCTGGGAGTCTCGCCAGGCGGTGTTTGCTCCAATTCGCTGATTGCAAAAGTGATGACAATATCGCGGCTACTTTCACCTCTGGGGATATCCATTTCTTGTGTATACAAAAAGTCTTCTGGCCTGTAATTATTGGGATGACCGGGAACATGCCATGCATAACCTCGGTTAATAGTTCCAATTTCAGTTGAATTAGACCCAAGTGTTCGCCGAAATATATATGCAAAGGCTGCGCGGGGCGTATAATCCCCATGCGGACTTCTATAACTGTCTTCAACGATAACCTGAATTGCTTCGATGTCATATTGTACTTCATTTCTTATGAGGGTATGCTTATAAAGATATTGCAAATGATCTAATATAGGTGGTGATTGAAATGGATCGATACGATCTGATGATGTAAGCTTTTCACTTCTCACAATATTACTTCCTGTATCAGCAAATTTTTTGTGTGAACAATAATTGATAGTTACATCTCCGGGGGGATATGGGGGGTGAATCCCTGGCCCGAGGGTGTCTGCTCCTTTAAAGACAACTTGAACAATTATTTTTTCAACAGTATCCGGATTGGCAATAGACAAAGGAAACATTTTCGAAATAGGTTCACCATGTTGCGGCATTGGATTGGGTTTCGGAATTCCGACACCAATGATTTCGACCTTCATATCTTTGAAATCGAAATTTTCACCCCATTTTTCGATAATCGGATGCCTGAACGGCTGGTTTGTTGTAATTAAAGCGCTCACATCTTTGACCCAAAAGGTCGAACATAAGAATACTATAATTAAATAAATAAAAAATTGAAAATTGATTTTTCTTATCGTAGTCATCTTTTTTCTCCTTTTAAATTTTAACAGTTTTCATATTCTGTACGAATGAACATCGCAAAATATCTAAAACGTAATTGAATTGGGAAAGACAGCATCACCAAGATGCTGCCTTTATATCATCGCCAATTGTCAAACACCTTTGATTTTCATCTTTCTTCTGACACCTGCACCAAAGAGTCCGGCTAAACCGATACTGAACAAAACCACTGTGGCCGGTTCAGGGACTGGCGCTTCCGCTTCAAAATTACCGATCCCGAAGCAATAGCCATTATCCGAAGTTATTGTGAAAGATGAAATACCGTTATAACTGTTGCCGAATAAAACATTTTCAACGCCATCGCCCGGAGAGCCATCCATCAGATAATCAATACCCCAATCTGATGATGGTAATAGCATGGCACTACCATTGGATGCGGTGAGGAATGTAGATTCATTACCGGTGCTAGCCATGCCGCCCCACTCTGTGTTGGAAGTCAGTGCCATCGTATTGAGATCAAATAATGAGCCATCTAACATGCTGACTTCTATTGAACTCAAACTGCCACCATCCCAATGGGCATGAAGCACGCTGTCTTGCCCTCTGTAAAAATCACCAATAATTCCGGTATCCGCACCAACAAAATCAATTTTGAAACCATCTTCCACATAGTAATCGACACCGTAATACGTAGCCATATCATCTGTCTCCGCGCTAGTGCCATCTCCGTAAAAAACCGTTCCGCCATAAAAATCAATAAACACAGCATTCGCGAAACCGGTAACGCCAAATACCAATAATAAAACAGTCAGACTCGTTAAAAATTTCTTTTTCATTTTTTCCTCCGTAATAATTAAATAATTGTGATGTTAATAACTTAAAGACGTTTTTCTTAATGTTTTTACCACCTCCCTTGTGAGCTTTCTAATTGGCTGCATCCTTATTTTCAGAATCTGTCAAATAGCTTTTAACAAGTTCTGAAAACGATTTCCTTAACCTTTTATTAAGTGATACGGTATCCGCTCATAAAATTGTCGCTGAAAATAATTTTTTTTCTTTTTTTTTAATTTGGCTTTGGGTTGGCAATAAATTAAGGAGATTCCTTGATATTATGGTTATCAGATGCTAAAATAGATTCTTTTGATAAAGAAGCGCTTTACTGGTCAAAAGTTTCTATTTTCAATATCACTGGCAGCGGGATTAGGGGAACGGAGGTAGAAGCAACCTTTGTTGCTATTGTTGAAATATTATGGAATTTGAATGGAATCAAAGAAAAGCTGACAGGAACCGTGCTGTACACAAAGTATCTTTTTACG
>JAOZRC010000585.1 GCA_029940345.1 Desulfobacterales bacterium | reverse complement strand
ACCAATATGCCGTCCTGATGGGACTCTGACAGAATCGTAACATCATTTTACTACAAATATGCCGCTCTCACGGAGCTTTTAAGGAATGTTTTATTTCAACCGTACAGGTCGAAATTGTTCAGTCTCTAGTGTTAGCAGCAACGCCTTGACACCTGAATACTATACCATGATTTTAAGCAGGTTTGTAAAGTTTATTTTTAAATTAAGGCCAATATGTAATAAAACTTGCATTTTTTTAGGATGACGTATAAAAGTTATATAAAATGTCCCTTTAGGAGAGAGGGGCATTTTATTTCATAAGAATTCGGACCTCCGCTGACAAATCCAGCTTACTGTGATATACCCACATACCGCACAACATCATAATGAATCTATTAGATAAAGCCCATTGTCTTCTTTATAAGCTAAGGTTTATTGCCATTGGTATCGGGTTGGCCTTGTTCGTCGGTTGTTTGGTTCCCCCTCCTGCCATTATTAACAACAATGAATTGGCGCGGCATGTCGTTAATGGTGAACCTCCCCGGTCAATAGCAGTGCTTCCGTTTAAAAACAACACGGACACACAAGGAATCGCGGAATTGGTGCGCAACAGCATTTACGGCCATTTAAGCGTCCTTCCTTATCGGGATGTTGAAATCAGCATCATTGATCGCCGTTTGCAAAAACACAAAATCACAGATATCGAAGTATTGCAGCAAACCCCTATTCAAAAAATTGGACGCATACTGGGTTGTGACGCTGTCCTTTTCGGTCAAGTCAACAGTTTTCAGCGTATTTTTGCCGGCGTTTATTCCCAAATGGCCGTGGCCGCGTCCATTCAAGTCTGGGATACACGAAGTGCCAAGAAAATTTGGTGTGATCAGCATACCGCCCGCATTCATGAAGGCGGCGTGCCCCTGGATATTCTGCTTTTACCGCTTGTATCGCTGCGCACCGGATGGAATATGCGCGAAGCGGTCAAAATACAGGTGGTTGACGAATTAACCCAGCATCTTGTTGACGCCATTCCATCGCCCCAATCCATTCAAGACGCCACCTATCAATATGAACTCCAACTGGGCGCTTTTCTTCAAGAAAAACGGGCGCGGTCATTTATGCAAAAAATGAGGGACAAAGGCTACCAGCCTTTTATCCGTAATAATCGGGATGATCGGGGCTTATGGTATCGCGTCTTAATGGGCCCCTATTATGACCGCCAAAAAGTACTCCGCTTACGCCAAAATATCCGTAAAGATTTTGGAGTGGATTCCTTTGTGTGCAATGTTTTTCTTAAATCTCGCAATACAGGTAAATAAATTCAGATTCTGCTATCTGCTTCTTGCTGACACCTGCAAAAACCCCACTCACCGTTCCTGGAAAGAAGCGCCCAAGGTGTCAAGAAAAGGGTCTGACAAATATTGCCACACTGTCCGTTTCCCCGTATGAATCGAAGCAATTACCAAAACACCGGGATACAACTTATAGCGAAAATTATCCTGCTCAAAATAGTCCTTCTCCGTTTCAATTCGTACCGTGTAAAAAGCGGTGCCTTGCTGGGTTGCAAACGCATCCGGGCTGACATGCACCACTTGTCCTTCGATTTTACCAAAGCGTCGGGCATCCTGGGAGGCTAATTTGACAATGGCGCGCTGACCGGTTTGCACAAACCCCACATCCCGGATAGGAAGATGCGCTTCGACGATCAACCGATCTGCTGCCGGCACGATATCCATAATGGTCATTCCGGGCTGCACCACGCCGCCTCGCGTAACAATGTGGAGAGCTTTGACGACACCGGCAACCGGAGAACGGATCACGGTGCGGCTCAGATTGTCTGAAAATTTGAGCATGCGCTGCGACACTTCATTCAGTTCCTGCCGGGCTGCTTTTAGCTCATGCGCAGCTATTTCACGAAACCTGTTTTCAATGTTTTTTAATGTTTCTTCAGCCTCACGAAGGGCGGAACGGGCGCGCTTGAGTGCGATAGCGTCCTCTTCGGTGAGACTGCGTAACTTGGCACCCTCCCGCAATAAACTGAGATGTTTGTATTGCGTGGTTAATTCACTTTTCAGTAAATTTTCACTGATAGCGATTTGCTTTTCAAGTAGCTGCAGGGCTTTCCTGGTATTTTTTAAGCGCGCCTGAATTTCACTGATATCCTGGGTGCGCTGCCTGATTTTTTCTTTCTGGCCGGCCAGTTCACCCAAATAGCGTATACGTCGCACTTGAAATATTTTATGCGCCTGATCTACCAGGCCACTGTGTTTTTTGATTAAGGCATCGGGGAATTTGATCGTATCCAGACCGGCGGCTACGGCCTGCAGCCTGGCGACATCGACCTGCAGCGCATTGATACGAACCTGCAGCTCTTCCACATTGGCGCCGCTGACCGTTGTTTCCAAAATCACCAGCGCCTGTTCCGGTTTGACGCGGTCGCCTTCCTTAACCAAAATCTCTTTTACAATGCCGCCTTCCAGGTGTTGCACACTTTTCACTTTCGAACTGGGTGCCACACGTCCCTCCGCCACGCTGACAATATCCAGTTCACTGTGATACGCCCACACACCGAAGGTGCCGCACAACGTTATACACAACAGAAGAAATAGGTGTACGCCCACACCGACTGGCTGTTTAGATTTTTTATTTGGGATGTTCTGATTGATGCCTTTGTCGAGCGGAATTTTATTTTCAGATAGTTCCAATTTTGCTCCTCAACGGTTAATTAATGCCGTAGGCGTATTCATCAATTATGGAATTTTATGATTTGGGTTCGTGTTAAGCATTTCACGAGCATGTTCAAGGGTGGTGGGGGTGATAGTAACGCCGCCTAACATGCGGGCGATTTCATGGATGCGTTCCTCTGCATAAATCGGCATGATTGTGGTTTGCGTGCGTCCGTCAGAAACATGTTTGGCGATTTTGAAATGGCTATCGCCGAATTTGGCGATTTGAGGTAAGTGGGTGATGCACACCACCTGATGATGCTTGGCCAGGGCGGCCAGTTTCTGACCTAACACTTCCGCAACGCCCCCGCCAATGCCGGCGTCCACTTCATCGAAAATAATCGTGCCCACCGCTTCGGTGGCCGCCAGGATTGCTTTCAAAGCCAGCACCACACGTGAAAGTTCGCCACCGGATACAATTGCGGATAACGGTTTAAGCGCTTCCCCCACATTGGGCGCGATCATAAAGGCAACGCTGTCCATGCCGGTTTCCGTAATCAGATGGCCATCGGTGACAAAATGGGCGTCAGAGTCGTCTTTGGCCGGCAACGGTTCAATCGCTGCTTCAAAGCGTGTTTTTTCCATTTTTAGCGAGGCAAGCTCTTTTTCCACTTCTGATGACAGCTTCTGGGAGGTTTTACGGCGTTTTGTTGAAAGTTTTTGCGCTTGCTTTGACAGGTCGGTGAAAACTTCGGCTATTTGCGCTTCAAGCGTCGCAATCTCAACGTCGCGATTTTCAATTCGGTTTAGCTCATCTTCAATGACCGTAAGACGCGCCAGAACGTCTTCAACCGTCGCGCCATATTTTTTCTTTAGTTGTCCGAGCTGATAAAGACGCTCTTCAACGTCATTCAAACGGTGTTCGTCAATACGGATTGTTTGCAGGTATGTTCTCAAATCGCTTGATAGATCTTCAATCTGCAAAACAGTGTTCGTAACAGTTTCTGCACTGGAAGCCAGCAGGGGATCAATCTGTACTGCCAGGGAGAGGTGTTTCTCCACACTGCCCAGTTGTTCAACAACGGCGCCTTGGGAGCCATAAAGCGTTTCAATGCTTTCGTGAACCGCCCGGTAGAGTTGTTCAGCATTTATTAAAAGCGTGCGCTCCTGTTCCAAAACGGCGTCTTCTTGGGTTTTTATCGCGGCATCGGAAATCTCTTTTTTTTGGAATTCAAGCAGGTCGATGCGTTCAGTCAGTTTTTGCTTGGATTTGATCA
>JAOZRC010000584.1 GCA_029940345.1 Desulfobacterales bacterium | reverse complement strand
ACATTTTGAAATAAGCATGAACGTGATGTTCGGCAGATCGTTTAATTCTTCATGCAAACAGTCAAAATTGCCTCCGCCTTTAGATATGATTAAATCCGCCTGCCCGGCCAACTCCCGCAACTCATCGGAACAGCGTTTCAATTGCGTACTGGGCAACAGGCCATCAATGCCATTTGCAATCACCTTGACGGTTTGATCCATTCCCACTGATCGGGCCTCTTCTAAGGTCGCATCATTGAGCGTTGGTGCGTTTCTGACAACGAAAACGATTTTGGGATTGTAGTACTTCCTGATAGTTTCGATCAGAATTTTATCAAAAACAATCTCCCCGGCATTGTCTCCGAGATACAACACAAGTTTGCTTTGAGCGAGTTTTTGCTTAAAGGCTGCGAATTTCTTTTCCGAAAGCTCTGTTTCAAGCTTTTGGGTCAGCGTGGCCTCTAAATCCGAGGCGGCCCGGGGAGTCATAAAGTCGATAGAATTGCCGATGATGGCGAGTTTGACGGCAACATAGACAGGGTCGGCGGCTTTGTTAATCAATCCCTTAAGGAAAGGAACCATTTTGGCCAGGCGTTTATTAATGTCCGCTTTTTCCGCATAAAACGGATCCGGATTACCGGCGGCCTGGTTTATTTTGTGCATCACCAGCTCAATTATTTCAGGGCTGGTGACATTCCAATGACGGCCCCTCAAAGCGGGAATTTCCAAAATTTCGGAATACAGTTCCTTAACACGCGCCTCTTCCAGGGGAAGTTTGTGGATTAAGGAAATAGACATCTTCATGATACAGGGGATACAATCCGGTTGCAAAAGCATTTTAAACCTTTCATTATTTCGAGTGTGGCCTTTCTTCGCAGGGTGGGTGGAGCGCAGCGAAACCCACCATCGTTATAGCCAATACGGTGGGTTTCGCTACGCTTCACCCACCTACATGGCGCAATATCCGTAAAAAGCTTAAAGGCGTTTACGGTCAATTTTCAAATTCCGCATTATCAAAATTAAGCGCATTGCTGTTCTCCCGCACGGCGCGCTGAATGTTTTCATCAAAACCGTTTTTTAAGGTTGCTTCGATATCCAGACGCAACGTTACCTTGGTGCCGGGTTTGAGCGTAAACTGGCTGATAATTTCATCATGGATTTCATCAAATTGCATCCGGCCGGTATGAGGATCTAATTGTACGGTTCCGAAAAAACGGGTTTGGGTTTGCTTTTGAGGCAGTGACGTGTCATCATCGGAAGACTGCTCTCTGGAACCTGAAATATCTTTTCCAGGATCAACTTTTTCATAATCATCTTTGTTTCGATTTTTCCGGGCCTCGGCTTCCTCTTTGGCTTTAATCACGGCTTTGGCGGTCTCGAGTTCAACAATCAAGGACGTCTTATCTATTACTATATTCACCGATTGGCCCAGTTTCAAGCCGCGATAGGTTTCACCGTCCAGACCATCGGCATACGCAAAATATTCTCCGCTTTCAACGCCCGCGGCTATGGCGCGTCTGAGGACATGGGCGTCAAGCAGTCGGGGCATATATAAATAGTCGCATAGCGTTTGCCACAGGGTCTGTGTATTGATCGCCTTACGGTCGTTGCGCCAGAACCACTTTTGCAACACATTGTCCAGATGAATGGGCGACCATTCTTTGATCAGCACTTCTTCGGTTACAAGTTTTGCGGTAATGCCATCGGCCATGGTCGTGTTGCTGCTGTTGAGTGCGAACGTTTCCCACTCTGTTTTTCCCGGTGCGCCATCCGCCCCTACGCTCTGGAGCGGACAAAGCAGCCAGCGGTAACATTCGCTGATCATGCGGTTCAGACCGCCGGCGGCCGTTTCAATCTGTTTATTAACCTGATCGATTTGCAGCATATCCAGGTTAATTTTCAACGCCCGGACATCATCGCTGATCGATTGCCAGGCCAGCAGTGTGCGCACCTGTCCAAGCAGACGTCCGCGACTGTCCTGATCCGCAGCAATAAAGATCAGCCGGTTCTGATGCTGGCGCGGCTGGCTGCCGCGATTGGCCAAAATTTTACCGGCGGCGCTCAATGCCAGTTCACTTTTTCTGGCATGAGGCGTTTCCGGCGCTAACACCACCAGCCGCAGTTCAAAATCATCGGGAATATCGCCCGACGGCGTAAAGATATGCAAGCCGTCAAAATCGCCCCGTTTGAGCATTTTAGCCAGGCGACGGCGAATTTCCGGATAGATGTCGTTTTGGTTTTGAAAACGCCGTTTGCGCTCCTCCATCTCCCGCCGCAGATTCGGTCGCACATCAAACCAGCAGCGACCGTCGGCGATGTTTAAATAGTGCAGACGATCTGTCAGCCGGTTCAGGGCGTCGGAAAAGATACGCGGTTGCACCCCGGGCTGACCGGCTCCCAAATGCACACGCTTGGCGTCGATGCCGCGCACCATCTGGCCTTGCACGCTGGGCGCGCTGCCCAGAAAAATCGTGCGCGCCGCACGCCGGGCCGCCTGCACCGCACCCAAACGCGGATCAGCCGTATCAATGGCCGTGGTCTGGGCGCGCTCGCCGTCAACATCGCGCTCCACAACCGGGTCCCATCCCTGGGGCAAGTAATAAATGATCTCGTTTTTCACATCAATGTCATACAGAGGCAGCGCACCGGGCATGATCATCAGGTCCCGATTGCCGTCCTGCCAGAGCCGGTAAATCACCTTGGCCATGAGTTTCAATACGCCGCGGGTGCGCTGAAAGCCATCTAAAGTTGACCAATCCTCATAAAGGCGGCTGAAAAATTCCGGGTGGATAGGATATGCCTGACGCAATCGCCGCAGATAATCGCCTTCCAAGGTCTCCACCGGAAAGGCATCCTCGTTTTGGCGGTAATAATCGGCAAACACATGGCATACGCTTTCCATGCCGTCAGTGTCTGTAATGGGATTGAACAACCGGCGACGGACGATTTCAAACGCCTCGTCCGCGCCCACCGGTTTCCACAGCGCCTGCACCCGGCCAAAATATTTTTCCAGCGTCGCCAAAGATGTTTGCCCTCTGACGCTGCCCATCTCTGTGTGGGATTCCGGTAAGGAGGCTAATAAAATGGCATTGGGAACCGCGCACATCGCTTCGGTGAGCGCTTGAATAAAGGAAAGATTGGAGTCAAAAGTTCCTGCCGCATATGTTTGGCCTTCCTGAAACTGGCGCAGATACCCCACCATTTCATCAATCAGCACAATTACCGGCGCGTATTTTTCAAGCAATTCAATGAGCGTTTCTTTGCCGGGCGATACGCCGCTCAGATCCGAAGCGGCCACAAGTTCATACCCCGCTTCCCCGCCCAATTGCCAGGCGATCTCGCCCCACAGGCAGTTGACCGTGACAGCGTCTCTTTGGCGCGGTTGGGAAGGCCCGTGCCGGTTGCCGTCGATAACGGCAACACGCGCTCGGGGTGAAGCGGTGACGCCAGCATCATCAAGAATTGACGGAATACCGCGCAAATCGGAAACCGGCGCATTGCCGGCGGCCAGATGATACACCGCCAGCAGCGTGTGCGTTTTACCGCCCCCAAAAGCCGTTTGCAGTTGAATCACCGGATCGCCGCCGCGACCGTTGAGGCGGCGCACCACCCCGTCTAAAAGCAGGCGCATGCCTTCGGTGATAAACGTGCGCTCAAAAAAGCGGATCGGATCGGTGTATTCCGCTCCGGCCGTGCCTTCGCGCACCCGGCTCAAATCAGCGGCAAATTCAGCCTGCTGGAAAGTGCCTTTCAATACATCCTGATGCGGGATGGCGATTTCGGTCCATGGTTTTAATTGCATGTGTATATCCTTAGCTATCACTTATAAACTTGTATTGACTTGTATTAAACTTGTAGGGTGGGTGGAGTGTAACGTAACCCACCAATAACCGCCTTGCTTCCGAATGGTGGGTTTCGTTACACTCCACCCACCCTACATTCA
>JAOZRC010000583.1 GCA_029940345.1 Desulfobacterales bacterium | reverse complement strand
TCTGCACATACCGTTTCGCGTCTCCAGAACAACTTAAAAACCAAAGCCAAAATATAAACTATAAATGTGATCAGTTTTCAATAGGGGTTATCACTTTTTTCATGTTAACTGGCAAATTTCCTTTTGGTGACGAGCATCTGGAGGGCGTTGAGCAAATTTTAGAAAATATGGACAAAGGAAAACTCAAAAATATTAAAATCTTTAATCCCCAAGTAAACAATGACTTGGTTGATTTTGTTAATAAATTGCTTGCTGTCGAACCTTATAAAAGATTTAGAAATTCAAAAATTATATTTGCTCACCTGGAAAAGATAAAAGGGGGTATAGGATGAAAATATATCATCAGGCTGGCCACAATACTAACTGGAACCTTGAAAGTTTTGCTAAGGACAAAACGGGCGATGGCATCATTTTCAGTCCGGTTCATTATTCATCTGTTAATATCCAAAAAGTTGAAGCCTCTATCAAAAAGAGCAGTCTTTTTGATTCTCAGTTCTATATCCCTGATTCTCAAAAGAAAAAACTGAATACTTATAATTTTTTCCCTGAAAAACTGATGACAGGTTTCTCTACCCATGATTTTGCTGCGGTTGCTTATGAAGCAGCCCAATTATGTGTCGAATTTCAAATTATTAATGAGTTTGACGCCCTGATAATCCCCGGAAGATTTTATCCGGATTTAGTAACTGACTATATTGAGCAACAGGAGGCTTTTACAGTAAACCCCTTTTTGACAATTATAGCAAAAGAAAGAATTGAAAAAGAGATTTTTCTTACACTGCCCCTGACAGCACCGATGACGATTGATAAGCAATTCAGAACCATGTTGTTAAACTGGATAACTTCCTATCCTGAAATAGATGGGATTTACCTGCTAGTTAATTTTAATAATGACCGCAAACAATTAACAGATTTCAACCAATTCCACACATATATCGAATTCATTCAAGACTTGATTGAAGCTGAATTAAAAGTGATTTGTGGCTATTGCAACACTGAAGGAATAATTCTTGCAACCTTGGATATCTTTGGGATAACAATGGGAGCATACGAAAATACCAGGGGATTTTCAATTGATAAATTTTTAGATAGCGACGACAGACGAAGGGGCCCTGCGCCACGCCTTTATTTCAGTAAGCTGCTGAATTGGATGCGGTTTGACACGGCAGTGGAAATAAGAGAAGATCAACCGGAATTGTGGAAGGGAATTTATACTCCCTCCCAATATTCGGAAGAGCTTTTTAATATGCCCCAAAAACCGCATTTCACCAAACCACACTTGTATAAACATCATTTTAAGTTGATCTCAAAACAGTATGATGAAATAAGAAATGTGGAAAAAAAAGAGCGAATCGAATTGGTAGGGTATAAGATCAAGAAAGCCCGCCAATTATATGATCTGATCGAACGGTCAGGCGTCATGTTTTTTGACGCTAATTGAAGCGGAGAACATTTGGCGATGTGGAACCGAGTAATCAACAAACTGAAAACCGCTGCCTGAAAAAAGTATAGGCTGCTTCATTAACCCTCAGATAATATGAAGAATTTTTTAAATAGGTTCTTTCTGGAACATAATGAACATCATACTTATTTGCATCCATTGTTATGAGGCCGATATTCAATTCCCGAAACATTTCCAGATTACGAATTGCCGGACGGGCGTAGCGTTGATCTAATAACACAAATGATAAGTGGGAAAATTTCTTATACCTGTTAGCCTGGCGAAGCGCTCTTTGCCAGTTTTTTAGCTTGGCCTCAATGGAAACCACTGTTTCGGTTACGGTTTTATATTCATTGGTTATTTGAAACATATCAGGGCCGATGGGTTTGGCGAATTCGGCTTCTGTGTAGTTTTTTAATTTATCTAATGCGGTTTGCCGTGTAACACCGCAAATACGCATGAATTTTTCCACGCTTATTTTTTCATTTTTTTGAAAAGCGGACAATGATGCCACCCAATTAGAATCCACACTTTTCCTGTTCATCCTTTTGGATAAATAGGGCCTGAAAGTTCCAAGCACGATATCCGCAATCCCGAAAGAACTGTTAAACTCTTCAATATAAAAATAACGGTGGATTGTTTTTTCAAAAAGCTCCGCAAGAAATCTTTTGGATTGCTTTTTAAAATCTTTTACCAGTTCATTTTCGGTGGCAAACATAGAACTTCCTTTCACAATCAACTAAAATTATCTATTTGTAAGCTTGGCGGTAAACTTAAAGCAATTTTTTAGGCACTGATAAACATTATCATCTTATCATTGCAAGCTCGTCTTTATATGGCAAAATCGGCTCGAACAATTGATTGTACGCTCTACCAATGGCTCCATGAAACAAAATCAACTCAAGACGTTTGGTTCCGCTATTCAAAATATGTTCTTTTGCTATCCCTGGATAAGGATCAATATAGTAAATCTTAGTAATACCAATCTGGTAAGCCTTTTTTGAACATAATTCACAGGGACTTGAAGTTGTAAATAAAAAGCCACCTTTTATTCCTCCTCCCCCATATTTTACTATTTGCAAAAAAGCATTTTCCTCAGCATGCAATGACCGTGTATGCACTTGATTTTTGTCTTGCTTAACCTTATTTTGAATTGTTTTGAAACAAAAAGCTACATTTTTACCCAAAAAATATGATCCATCCTCATGTTTACAATAAATTTCCTTTAATTTTTCTCTAAATGATTCATTATTTTTTTCGTAATCACTGTAAGCATCCGTATCTTCATTGTTCATAAGTTCAAATACATTTCTTAATAAACAAGGGGGTTGTCCTTCTGCGGAATTATTCCAACCAATAGACTTTATCGAATAGTCCTTATCCGTTAGAGCAGCTCCAACCTGCCTAGAAATACAACCTGAATTCAGTTTAGCTGAATAAGCCACCTGCATACAACGTTCTTCTGCTGTTGGAGTCACTAAACCGGGTTGCATAACAAGAGAAACATACCATACCAATTGCTTCTTTAAAGTAGATAAATCATCTTTGCTTACTTGTGGGTTATTTATATGTATATCTGATATCTCTACACATTTATGAATATCTTGTGCAAAAAATATCTCGTTTTCTTTAAGTTCTTTATCCCATTCCTTGTCAATTTCAGCTACATCGCTATCGTTAAGATCGTATTTAGTTTTAATCCTATCAATTCTATCACGATTTTCAACATTAATTGAAATCAGATAAAATGCTGAATATCGCTCACGGAAAAATAATGCTTCAAATGGGTTCCGGATGGCATCAATTACAACAAAAACCTCTTTATTGCTTTGCCTCGCAAATCTTCTCAAAATTTTGATAATTCGATTAACGCGTTGAGAAATTCTATAGATAAATTCAGCATCAAAATTAGAATTGAAAGCCTCACCTGATGACCTTATATTATTGCCTATATGCTGATATACAGACACATATATATTTCCTTTTACAGAATTTAAAAGACCTTTCAGCTTTTTTGAAAAAGCAGGCAATTTGCAAAAATAAAAATCATATAATTCTTTTCTTATCTTGATTACATCTTGATTATAAGTCTCAGTTCGTTTCTGTAGTTCTATTTTTCTTTTTGTTAATTCCTTTCTTAATTGATAAATTTGTTGATATTCTGTCTTTATCTGTGAATCAAGTAAGTTTTTAAGCTTATTAAAAACATCCCTTTCTTTGTAAATTTTATCTAAGTAATCAATAAACTTTTCATATTCATTCTCTATAATAAAAGATGTAATAACATCCCTAATCTCAATCAAATGAAAAATCTTCCAATTTGTACTAGCAAAATTGTAAATGATTTTATATTTTCTATCCTCATTTGTTTTACATGAGAATGGTTTTGGTAGCTTTATTTGAATGAATTTACTATTTAAAATTCCTGCAGCTGACGTACATCCAGAACCTGTTCTGCCCGTTAAACCTATTAATATAAATTTTTGC
>JAOZRC010000582.1 GCA_029940345.1 Desulfobacterales bacterium | reverse complement strand
ACAACAAGCAGTATGAAGAAACAATAAATGATAAATCCGATGAAGAAAAGGCAAAAGCGGATTTATCACCATGATCCGTTTTAATCGTTGTTTTCAAACCCGCCGCCACATGCAAACTTGAAAGCGCTTTTTTGATTTGAGCCTCAAAACTGCCGGAATCCTGCGCCGAGCGGGCTAAAGCTTGTGCGCCCAAAATGGCATCTTCAAGCATCACCCTGTTCGGCAGACCCGCATCTTTCGGGTTGGAAAATGGCAGACCGGTTGAAAGCATGGCAACGATGAGGAGTGCGCTTAATATGTGTTTGGTAGTTTGCATTGGAAATGGTTCAGTTTGTTATGATTATAAGGTTTGTTCTTAACCTGATCAGAGGTCAAAACTCATGATATTGAATAAATCCTGTAAATTATGTTTCAAACAGCGAAAAATATAGCTACACCTAAATTGATATGCAATTTGTATGCCATATTGCGCCAATTTGGTAATTTACCGCAAAGTCAGAAAGGCGAAAGTGTGAATTGTTAAAGAGCATGGATGAAATAACTTACCTGTTTCACGACCTTAGCCCTAATCATTGTAAGATTAAGAATCGGTAGAAACCCCTAACTCTCTGAGTTTTGCCGCCAGACGCTCCGCTCTTTGTTTTTCTTGCTTGGCCAGTTCCGCTGCCTGCGTACGCAGCATGGCTTCATGCTCGGCGCGTTATGTTGGTAGCCGCAAAGTGTAAACTACTTTTAGGGAAAATGAAGGATACCTCCATACAAGATATAAATTAGCGGATTATGGAAATTCAATCATTGATTATGGAAAAGTGATAATGCTAAAAATATTTATATATTCTATTAAATAATTTAAGGATTGGGAGAGTGAATTTGATAACTATAGTATTCCAATTTTGGTTTTCCCAGAAAACGCACGCAAGCTGAAGCTCGCACTCCGCTATCCTGGAAAAACCAAAATCAGATCAGTACACAAGGATTTCAGGTAAGAAGGGATTTTTGCCAATCTTTCTTATGGTTTAGTCTGGCGCGCCGTTCGTTCTTCCACTCACTTATGCATCGCTTCCGGTAAATCCAACTCAAATACCATTTCGCCAAATCAGAGCAGGTCGTTGGGATTCAATTTTTGCATTACGGCCAACGCCTTTTCACTGTCAAATCCGAATTTTCCGGCTCGCATGTTAGGAATGGGAATTTATATTGTTCCCGTTCCTTAATTGCCGCACCTTTTCCAAACTTAAACCCGTCTTTTGTGCGATGATCTCATCATCCAGAATATCTAAAAGTTTTATTGCCACATCTGTTTTAGCTTCTGTCAACCCTTGTTTTCGTCCCTCTCTTTTGCCTTCTTCCAAGCCTTCCCTTTTGCCTTCTTCCAAGCCTTCCCTTTTGCCCTCTTCCAAACCCTCTCTTCTGCCTTTTTTTATACCATCCATCTCACCGGATACATAAGTTGACTGAAACATGCTCGCCTTATAGCGTAAATTATCGGCATATTTTGCGTACACCCGGCGTTCTTCCTCAGACAATTTCATAATATCCAAAACGGACTTGGCTTTGGCAAGCCCTTTGGCTTTGAATCCTTCTTTGATTTCCTCGTTTTTAAAAAAATAAATCCATTCATCCAACGTATCGCGGGCAATATCATCAAATTGATTTATTTTTATCAAATAGTATTCGGGATAAAGGTCCGCTATTCGCTCCGCTTTATATAACTCTTTTTGCTGTGCGCTCAACTGCAGTTCATCATTTTCATGCAATCCGCGGAATACGGTTTTTCCTTTATACACATAATCCTTACCTTCACCCAAATCAAAATAGAGGATATTGACAGAAATAACTTTTCTGACTTTATAGTACGGGTCTGATTCGACGATATGTTCCGTTATTGTTTTTGAGACACCAAACAGGATTCGCTGCAAATAATCCAATTCCCTGTCATATTGAACTTCTATAATAACAATCTCTTTCGTGCCGGTCACCGCCTTCAAATCAACACGATTTGATTTGTCATATTTATCTTCTTTATTGCTCCCGCTTTCAAGAATTTCCAGGATAGTGATATCCTCTTTCAATAATTCGCTCAGGAAACCTTCCAACACTTCGAAATTGGCTTTGCTCCTTAACAAACGTTTCATTGCCCAATCAAAACTCACAAGTTTTCTTTTGCGCATTGTTCGGCCTCCTTATTTCTGAGTCACCATTATTCAATTCTGATTGAAGCGCAGTTACAAGATTTTTATCAGCCACATTGCAGCTATGCAGCCAATCGGAGTTTTTTATAGTGATAATCTGGCATCCTTCATATTAATCTAAAAGGTAGTTTACACTTTTGAAGGAGTGCGGCCCTTAAAGAACCACGAATGAACACGAAGAAACACGAATGATTGATTTTTATCAGCGTTCATTAGCGTTTATTCGTGGTTCGCCTTTTTTTTATGTATCCTATTCAAAAATTATGGCTAAATGCGGCTCCGGAGTGCGAAAGTTAAGCGAAGCGGTCTTTCGCAAAGTTGATTTGCGAAAGACCGTTCCGCTCCGCCCACTTAACTTTCGCACTCCATATTTACCATTGAATTTAAATAAGATACTTTTTTATGACTACCTAATTGTTAACTGGCAAATGAAGGATGCCGATAATCTCCACACGTTCTTTGCCTTCAGTGATACATTCTTCATAAACCGCACGAGGAATAGTAATTTCACCAAAAAATTCCAGCATCCTTCATGGAAAGCTGAAAGTAGTTTACACTTTTTTAAATCTGAATCACTGATTAGTGATTGATTATACGGATTAAGAAATCCCCTTCATGGGGCAACCACAAGGAATTGCCCCACATTTTTTCGACCATTTCCATTGTATAGGCAATCCCTTGTAGTTGCCTGATATTGCAAATTGTAAACTGGACAATGAAGGATGCGATTTCATTCATCAGATTTCATCCAAAGGTAAACCGGCTTCCTTGAGCTTGGCTTCAAGTATTTCTATGCGCCTTCTTTCCTGTTTTAATATTGCACTGGCTATTTTTCTTTCCTGTTTTAAGTTTGCATCGGCTTTTTGCCTTTCCTTAGCAGCATTCATATTGGCAAGATGTTCTCTTTCCAGTGCATTCATAAATTTTCGTCCGTCTGCTCGAATAATGAGCAATTCTTCATCCGTGAGTTCAAAGCGAACGTTAAGACTGGGACTTTTCCATCCCTGAATATTATCTATCTCCCTAAGTCGTTCTTGAAAACGAATTTGGCCTCTAAAGGTTACGTTATCAGGGTCATAGATATAATATTCTTCAACACCGTATTTTTCATAAAAATTCAATTTGCTGCGCATCTCTTTTTTCGTGTTGCTTGGGGAAAGAATCTCGAAGACCACCTGCGGAGGAATATTTCCCTCCTTCCATTGGAGATAGGAACTGCGAAAACCTTTGGGGCGTCCAAAAGCAACCATGACATCCGGGGCCAGACAGGTTTTATTGTCGCCTTCCTGCGGATACCAGAGTAAATCGCCGGCGATGAAAACATCGGAGTTATTTGCAAATAATATCTCCAACTCGTCTTTGATTTTCGTAATTTGGTTAAACTGTTCCGTATTTTCTGCCATGGGTTTGCCATCATCTTCAGGATAAACAATTTCTTGCGGAGATTTGATTTTTTTCCGTTTATCGGGAATCACGTCTGGAAACCATGCTTGAAATTCGGTTTTGGTTCTTCCCAAAGTTTTAAGGATGCGGCTCATAAGAGACTCCTAACCGACTTGTTATGATTGGTCTAAATAAAGGTTGAGTTGTGAATATACTGATGTTTATTGGTCAATCAACTGATATCCGTTTCATGACACGCCGATCTCCATATCAAGTTCCTGCTCGTACAGATTCGCTGACATATGTGTGTAATTCAAGACTGTCGGTTAATGCACTGATGTAGGCTGGGTTGAGGAACG
>JAOZRC010000581.1 GCA_029940345.1 Desulfobacterales bacterium | reverse complement strand
CCAGCAGACCTGGCCGAGGACATCTCCGAAAAGATTGCGGGTGTATTCGTTGATAAACAGCAATTCGTAAGTTTCCATATCGGCAACATATATGACAGACTCCATGCTGTTCATCACGGTTGCAAAGCGCTTTTCGCTTTCTTTTATATATCTCTCCGCTCGTTTGCGATCGCTGATCTCCTGTCGCAGGCGCGCATTTTTTTCAACAAGTTCTCTTCGACTGTTCAGCAGGGATAAATGGGTCGTGACCCGAGCAAGCAGTTCTTCGGTATTGAACGGTTTGCCGATATAATCGACACAGCCTGCATCGAAAGCCTTAACCTTATCAAATGAATCCGATAGCGCGCTGATGAATATAACCGGAATATGCTTTGCCCGAATATCCGCTTTCAACCGTCGGCAGGTCTCGTAACCATCCATTTTCGGCATCAGGATATCCAACAGAATCAAATCCGGCCGATCTGATCGCGCTGAATTCAGCGCTGTCAACCCGTTTCGCGCGGGGCGCACTATATATCCTTCGTTTTGCAAAATATTAACCAAAAGACGCAGGTTTTCGGGATTGTCGTCTACAATAAGGATATGTGACGGTTTATTTTCGGTCATGATTTTCCTTTTTGTCAGCACTCATGCTTTAGGCTCTTGTGTTTTATCAAGACACGCAACAATTTTTTCATATTCAAAATCCGTCACCAGCGCGGCCAGCGCATCAGCTGACGCTCTATTGATCTCTCGAATCTTCTCTATGATTCCGTCCACTTTTTCCATATCCGCAACAATGGCGGCCTGCTTTAATTTTTTCAGTATTTCGTCCGGAATTCCGGAAAGGTCCCCCGGAGCTATCTGCGTTAATTTACGTTCATGCGCTATCTGTTTTTGGTTTTCCGTTTCGGCAGCTTCATAGGCAAACCGGACCCCGATATATTCACTCATCAACTTAAAAATATCCGATTCCCTGAACGGTTTGCGCAGGAAGTCGTCACACCCGGCCTCAAGCACGACCTCACGTTCCTCTTCATAAGAACTGGCAGTCAGGGCGATGATAACGGGGTTAGGAAGTTCCGGATCGCCGTTTACAAGTTTTCGTATGGTTTTTACAGCCGCGTATCCGTCCATAACCGGCATTTTGATATCCATCCAGATCAAATCGGGACCCCAGTCCTGCCATATATCAACAGCCTCCTGTCCATTTTCGGCTTCACGCAATTCGAATCTTAACGGTTCGAGCAGTTTGAAAAGGAGCTTGCGGTTATCCGGCACATCATCGACGATCAATATCTTATGTCGGACCTGCTCGGGCTCTACAGATACAGTCTGGCGTGGGGCAGCTGCGTCATTGTCTACGACTCCGGCAACCTGAATCTGAATATCGAAAGCGAATATCGCACCCATGCCGACTTCGCTTTTAACCTTGATGCTACCGCCCATCAATTGAACAAATTTACGGCTGATGGGCAGTCCCAAACCGGTCCCTTCCAGAGCATGTCTCCCTGTTTTAGTCTGCACAAAGGCTTCAAATAAAGCCTCTGTTTCATCCGCCGTTATGCCCGGGCCGGTGTCTTCAATTTCAAAGCAGAGTGTGCGGACTTTCGGTTTACCAACAACGGTGGCGTTTTGTGTGATACGCACCGTCACGCGTCCTGTTGCGGTAAATTTAACCGCGTTGCCGATCAGGTTTATCAGAACCTGACGGAGTTTGGTTTCATCGGCTTTGACATACCGGGGCACATCCGGATCGCATTCGAAAATCAGGTCCAAGTTGACTTTATCCGCTCGCAAACCCAGCATATATTCCAGCTCATCCAATAATCGGTGCAGATTGAAATCGTTCTCTTGCAGAACCGTACGGCCGGCTTCGATTTTCGACATATCCAGTACATCGTTAATAAGCGACAATAGATGATCCCCGCTACGGTGAATGATATCGAGGTTCTCCTTATGTTCGGTTGCAAGGCTTGGGTCATGGCTGATCAATTGGGAAAAGCCAAGAATGGCGTTCAACGGCGTGCGCAATTCATGGCTCATGTTGGCAAGGAAGGCGCTTTTGGCAAGGTTGGCAGCTTCGGCGGCCTCTTTTGACTGTTTCAGTTTTTCTTCCCGTTGCTGAATTTCGGAGATAAAATGATCCACGGAGGTTGCCATATCCGTAATTTCATCGCTGCCGCTCACCGGAATTGGGCCGGGGCGGCCTTTCACATGATCCCGCATGCACTTTTCCAAAACAAGTATGCGACCGATAATCGATCTGCGGATATAGAAATAGATCAACGCCGCGCTGATCATACCGAACATGGGAATTGCGATCAGCATCACGGACAATCTTTTGATCTGCTTATTGAAACGAGCGTTTTGAGCAAGAATATCCGTCTGAATTGCAGAGAAAATCCGATTGGCGGTTTTGATCAGTTCACCGGCTAAAAATTTGTTTTCGATCAGATTTTGTTCTGTTTCCTTTTGTAAACGAATTTGATCTGATCTAAGGTCGAAAATAGTCAGTTTGCCAGTTCCCAATTTTATGATTTCCGATTGTATGGACCTCTCTGCCGAACCGAGATCGGACAACCGGCTGATCCCGGCATTCATGGAATCAAAATCTTGTTTGATAGCCTCTAAGTCCCTCTCGTCTTGAATGCCTCCGATAAAAAACATATTAACAATCGCCTGTTTTATTGAACTGCGCCAGGTATTGCGTAATATTCGCTCTTGTTCCGTTGCACCGTTGTTTTTCACCGCATCCAGATTTCGGGAAATACGATATAACCGTATATAAATATACTTGCTCTGATAGTTTGCCTCGAATTTGTGGCCTGTAATGGTTATCAGCATTTTCAAATTATCGAACACAAGATGGAACTGTTCAGACAATCGCTCAATCTCTTTTAAGGAGATACCGGCCTCTCTCAGGAGTGAAATCTGCTTTTGTATATTTTTGGCCATACTTTCAACATCATTGGCCAGTTTCGTGCGTATGTATTGATTCCGAGCTATGATAATATCCGGCGCATGGGCTACCAATTGTTCACTTTGCCGGATGAACTGCGAAGCGACGATCAAGCCGGTCAGTTTGCGGTTGGAGATTTCATCGAAACTAATTCTGAAGTCATACAATGCCAGTGTGGCGAGTCCGGCGGAAATAATCGTTACCAGTGTTATCAGAACCAGACCTACCAATACCTTTGAAGCAATACCGATTTTAATGTTCGACATCGTTTTTTCCTGTGGAGAATCTACGGTTTTGTTTTCCAGTAGACCTCGTCAAGTGGAGAAAGAAATCCCCATATACTATTGTTTATTCCCGCCAGGTTTTTATTATACAATGTCATGTATGGCGTTTTCGCAATATAAACAACCGGCAGATCATGGACAACGATTTTTTGAAACTCGGCATAAAGCGCTTTCCGTCCGGATTTAAATGAACAGGACTGCCTAATCTGCCGATGACCAACTCTCCGCCATGGCGGGGCGCATCAACGCCAGTATTGCTTCCGGCGGCAGACCATCCGGGAGAACCTAAAGCGATTGATATAGCCAAAATCCCTCCCGAAACCCAATATTTTAGATTTGCTATTTTTGATATACTGTTTACCGCTGTCAATCTGATAATTTGTAATACGCATCCCATAATCTTCCTCCGTCTGATTCTAATAGTAGTTTAATAAACAATTTGTGGATTAATTTTTAACGCATCCAACCAATCTTCCAGATCAGCGTTTAACTTGCGAATTACCGCCACGATCTCGTCCATTTTGGCTTTGTCCGCATCGGTTGCGGCCATTTCTAACCGTTTCAATAGGTAATCATAAATGCCTGTAACAGTCGTCGGAGCAATTTCAGGTAATTGCTCCCCTCCTTGACAGTATATTCTAGCTATAATTATTTATATACTTGAAAAGGCCATAATTTTGGGTTTTTATTTTGTAATTATCTTATTCAAA
>JAOZRC010000056.1 GCA_029940345.1 Desulfobacterales bacterium | reverse complement strand
ATCACGCATTTTGCGTAAGTTATTTATTTAAAATTCCCTAACCGCACAGGTCGAATGATTTTAGGATTTTTTTATAATCCTTATTTCACTTATATTTTCATCATCCGATAATCCATAAATCTTACAAATCCTAATTCAAACCGTGATTTGCAATTGTTTAAAATTTAGGAATGCTCAAAATGGGTCATTGCCGGTTTTCCAATAGGATAAACATTGAATCCGATTTCAAAAAGACGTTTATGCTCAATAACATTGCGACCATCAAAGATAAAACACGGTTTAATCATGGAATTGTATATTTTTTGATAATCCAAAGTTCTATATAAATCCCATTCAGTCATAATCGCAATGGCATGGCATTCGTCAGTCGCCGCATACGGGTCTTCGATGTATTTTATCTTATTGTTCAGATGCTTTAGATCTGTCTTGGCATTGTCGATCGCTTTAGGGTCTGAAATGATTAATTCGGCTCTTTCTTCAACCAATCTTTCGGCAATGTAGATTGCGGGACTTTCACGAGTGTCCCCGGTGTCAGCTTTAAATGCGAAACCCAGGAGCGCAATTTTTTTGCCTGCCAGTGAATTAAACATCGCGCCCAGCATATTCGTAACAAACCGTTCTTTCTGATAGTGATTAATTTTGATCACACTTTCCCAATAATCAGCTACTTCGTTCAGCCCATAATGACGGCAAATATACACCAAATTCAGGATGTCCTTTTTAAAACAGGAACCGCCAAAACCGACGCTTGCGTTTAAGAATTTATTCCCAATACGACTATCTACGCCCACTGCACGAGCGACATTTGTTATATCCGCATCAGTTTGTTCACAAAGAGCAGAGATGGCATTAATTGACGATATTCTTTGGGCTAAAAAAGCGTTGGCAACCAATTTAGACAGTTCACTGCTCCAGATATCAGAAGTGATAATCTGATCTTCGGGCACCCAGTTCGCATAAATATCGACCAACTCGTTTCGTGCTTTCAACCCGCTTTCGGTCAGTCGTGATCCGATCAGGACTCGATCCGGATTTTCCAAATCATTGATGGCAGTTCCTTCCGCCAGAAATTCCGGATTCGATAATACATCAAAATGAAAATCACTCTTATTGGATATGAGAATTCGCTCCATCGCTAAGGCAGTTTTTACCGGAAGCGTGCTTTTTTCAACAATTATTTTCGGTGAATCCGAACATTTGACAATCTGTCGAGCCGTTTTTTCCCAATATTGGAGATCAGCCGCCATCCCGGCGCCAACCCCAAATGTTTTCGTCGGCGTATTGACACTGACAAAGATAATATCTGCGGCGTTGATACTCTTTTCAACTTCAGTGCTGAAAAACAGGTTTTTCCCTCGTACAGCTCGAACGATTTCATCCAAGCCAGGCTCAAATATCGGTAAATTATCCGAATTCCACTGTGCAATTCTTTCCGGATTTATATCAACTACTGTGATTTTGTGTTGCGGACATTTATAGGCGATCATCGCCATTGTCGGGCCGCCGACATACCCTGCGCCGATACAAAGGATATTTTTTTTAAAAGCCATTTTATTTTCCCTGATTTTTCTGAATTATATTATCCTGGTAATCTAATGACACCGCATCATCTTTTGACCCGGTCACATTACAACAATCAGATTTTGATGAATACCTACTTTGGATAGCTTGCCATATACATCATCTATCGAATCCAGTGCAGTGATAAGAATTCGATCAAAAACCAAAGACTTCAGGGTTTCAAGGTTACGAATTTTCATATGCAAAAAAGGCTGATCGGCTTTTTGGTCATCAACAATACAGACAACCTTAAGGGACACTTCTTGAACCGAGATAAAAGCGATTTCAGCCAAAGGAGAGGCCCCGTAGAATACAATACGACGAACCCCATGATGTTCAAGGTCCACTAACAGATGATGTAGTTTTTGACGCGCATCTTTATAAAAATAGAAAGAGTGTTGAATATACTCATACGTCAGGCGCGACTTTTCAGCAACGCCTTTGGGCGTAAGAATATATTTAATCCGTTTCCGAGGAATCGTTTTTATTTTAAAATAGCCCTTATGAGCCAAACGCTTAATAAAGGAATTAACCAGGCCTAAGGAGACATTCATCTTACGCGCCAGGTCTCGCTGGCTGTAAACAATATCTTTATCAATTTCCTCAAGTAGCTTGAGGGTCCGAATGTCCTGTACGTCCATATTTATTAATCTGGTAAATATTTTATTGCGATTTTGATTTTTCCTTTAGAGCCTGTTTGGAACAGTCGCGATCGAAGCGAAAAAGTGTGAGAACGAGGGCTGATTTTCGCAAATTTTATGGTAATAGCCAGCCTATTTCCCTAAAATTTGCGGGAATCAGAACCGTTCTCACGCTTTTGCAGCCGATTTAAGGCTTTTCAAACAGGCTCTTAAATATTTGCAAGCTAAAAGTTTGCAATATTCTAGGATAAATATAGTTTGAAACTCAAAGAAAAGCTATTCTGTTTTTATAAAAGTTGAGACTGACTGAACAGGTTAAGCCTTTGGGGGAAGCTTTTGTGAGGGAGCGTTTTCAGGGAGTCGATCATTCCGCATTTGGAAAAAAGCATAGCTCCGCTTGGTGAGTTACATTGTTACGAAACATGTAACTACTTAAATTAATTTTATTATTGTTTACCAAAAGCGAACATTCAATATTTTTAGCGCTTATATGTTCAGCTTTTGAACATACTATTCACATTAAGTCAAGGAATAATTTTCGACCTGTGTGGTTAAGAATAACAGATAACAATCAAAGCCCTGAAAGGGCGGGTTAATAAAGCCCAGAGAATCGCCCTGAGAACGGTGGTAAGTAACCGTTCATAAGTTTTCCAGCGTTTAACCCAGATTATCCTATGAACAGTGGCGAAAAGAACCAGAAAACTTATGGTCGGTTACTTATATGACACATCAGCCCTGAAAGGGCGGGCTAGTAATAGACTCCGGCGGAAACTATTGCTAGCTCGCCCTTTCAGGGCTGACAATGCAATATCTCCGGAATCCAGGGCGATGCCCTGAGCTTTATTAATTCGCGCCTTCAACGCTAAGGGAGATGGAAAGAAATAATTATCCAAAAAAATGGGGTTACGCAAAGATTCTCGTTCCCACGCTCCTGCGTAGGAATGCGGTGCGGACGCTCCAGCGTCCCTGCAATACACCGAAAAAGCAGATCACTCGCAAAAAACAGGACGCTGGAGCGTCCAATTTATGTTCCCATGCTGGAGCGTGGGAACAAGAGTAATTGGATAGTTATTATTTTCCATCTCCCTAATTGCACAGGTCGAAAATTTTTCCTCAATTTACTTTAAGAATCATTTTGGAAAATGCAAGATAGGCGATGCAAGCAAAAAAGGTGTGAATAGCGGAGTGCGAGCTAGGGTTTTGTTTCAGAAATTTGTTTGGGTAAGCATTAAGGTACGAACTCATTCACCCAGATAGGCCTTTTTAACCTGCTTATTTTCTAAAAGAGCGGAGGCTTTATCACTGATGACAATACGACCGGTTTCCATTACAAATCCCAGGCTGGAAATGCTCAAGGCCATCTGGGCATTTTGTTCCACCAGGAAAATGGTTGTAGCGCTATTTCGATTGATCTCAATAATGGTTTCAAAAATTTTTTCAACCAGTTTAGGAGCCAGTCCGAGCGATGGCTCATCCAGCAACAGCAGTTTGGGGCGCGCCATCAGCGCCCGACCGATAGCGAGCATTTGCTGCTCCCCCCCGCTCAGGGTGCCACCTATCTGGCCGATTCGGTCTTTTAGTACAGGGAACAGACTGAATACCCAGTCCAGGTCATTTTGGATACCTTCTTTGTCCTTTCTCAGAAAAGCGCCCATTTCCAAGTTCTCGAAAACGGACATACGCGGGAAAACCTGTCGGCCTTCCGGACTTTGCGAGACACCACGCGCTGCTACCCGTTCGGGAGGCAATTCATGTATGGGATGTCCATCAAAAACAATTTTGCCTTTGCGACACGGTTGCACGCCGAAGATTGTCATCAGCGTTGTAGATTTGCCAGCGCCGTTAGCGCCGATCAGGCAAACAATCGCTCCTTGGGGCACGGATAGGGATATACCTTTCAACGCATGGATATTGTCATAAAAGGTGTGAACATCTTTCAACTGTAAAAGGGATGGTTTACTCATTCGACTTGGTTTCAATAAATTCACGTTTGTGCCGTTTGGCCGGAATCAAACCTTCGGGTTTGAGTACCATCATCGTTGTCATAATACCGCCAAAAGCGAGCATTCGGTAGCTTTCCAGGCCCCTGAAAATCTCAGGCGCGGCAATCAGCACAATTCCGGCAACGATAATCCCCGGGATGCTGCCTACACCGCCCAGAACCACGATGCACAGAACGATGCACGATTCCATAAAAAGAAAAAAGTTGGGATTGGTGTAGCTGAGTTTAGCCGCAAAAAAAGCGCCGGCTACGGATGCAAACCCGGCGCCTAACGCATAAGCCAGCAATTTAATCCAGGTAGTGGGCACGCCTGACAGTTCCGCCGCGGTTTCATCTTCGCGAATGGCCACCCAGGCCCGGCCAATGCGCGAGTTATCCAGTCGCCGGACGCCTATGATGGTTAAAATGACAATGATATAGATTAAATAATAGAGCGATGGCAGCGACTTGATGTTGTAAACCGCCCAGCTAAGACCGCCATCCTGAAAGGTCGGATAATACAACGCCGCACGTTGCATACCGAACAAACCGTTAGGACCGGCTGTGAGTGAGTCCCAATTATTCAACACCAGACGGATAATTTCACCAAAACCCAGCGTTACAATTGCCAGGTAGTCGCCACGCATTTTCAACGTCGGATATCCGATAATACAGCCGCAGGTCATTCCCAGAACCACACCAATGGGCAGCGCCGCCCAGAAAGACAATCCCAGTTTCAGGTTAAGCAGTGAATACGTGTACGCACCCACGGCGTAAAAAGCGATATAGCCTAAATCAAGCAAGCCGCACAGACCGACGACAATGTTCAATCCCAAGCCGAGCGTAATATAAATCAGGCAGGTGATTGCCACATCAATCATGTAATTATCCGCAAAGACCGGGAACATTGCGGTTATCAGGATCAGACCCCCTAAGGTAAAGACTTTGGGAATCTGTTCGATGCGCTCGCGGACACGTTCTCCCCATGCCTTATGTCCTGGCGCCCGTTGCGGACGTTTGCTGCGAACCAGTTTAACGATTAAATTTAAGACCAGAAGGCCAATTAATACTGCCAAAGTTTGCAAAACGCGGGCAGCGTCAAAATCATTATTTTTGAAACCGACCATCGGCGTAATGATAATAGCGAGAAAGAAGCCATAAATAACCAGTTTTTTCAGTTCCTGTCTCACCATTACACACGCACCTCACTTTCACTTTCACCCAACAGTCCGCTAGGCTTAAAATACAACACCAGAATGAGCACAGTGAATGTGGTTACATCTTTCCAGGCGCTAGGCAAAAAAGCGGCCCAGAACACTTCGATAGCGCCAATGGTCAAACCGCCGATCATCGCTCCCGGGATAGAACCGATACCTCCCAATATAGCGGCCGCAAAGGCTTTTATCATAAAAATAAAGCCCATGTCAAAACGTACTGCCCCGTAATGCAAGCCCACCATAACCCCGGCCGCAGCTCCCAACGCAGGACCAATCATAAACGTAATTCGGATTGTCTGATCAATGTCGATCCCCAACATACGCGCCATGGTCCGATTCTGGGCGGTAGCGCGCATCGCCTTTCCCAAGCGGGTGCGATGAACAAAAAGCTGGAGCGCAATCATCATTGCGATGGCCAGTAAAACAATAAATATCTGTCCGTTCGTTATAATCGCGCCGCCAATATCAATTCCCTGGACGCCAAACACCGGTGGGTACGCCCGGTCGGAAACGCCCTGGCTTAACATCATTCCGTTTGATAGAAAAATCGACATCCCCAACGCGCTGAGCAGGGCTGCAAGGCGTGAAGAATCCCTAAGCGGTTTATACGCCACATGCTCTACAGCCACCCCCAAAACAGCAACATACGCCATGGCCAAACCGAATACGATAATCATCGAAATCACGAAGTGGCTTTCCACAAAACCAAAGCTTTGCAGACCGGTCAATACAATGACCCCGATAAAAGCACCGGCGGTGAACAACTCTCCGTGTGCGAAATTAATCAGTTCAATAATGCCATAAACCATGGTGTAACCCAAGGCGATCAAAGCATAAATACTCCCTAAAAAGATAGCATTTACGATTTGTTGAAGAATAAAGGCGGATTGGTCCATTTTTCTATTTTGGGGCGATCTGTTTCTTCGATAGATTTGATAATCTGTCGTGTTAAATTCAGGTTTCAGTGTTCGATGTTTCGTCTTGTTCCAACGCCAGAGCGTTGGAACAAGAAAAAATCAGGTTTCAACATTCAGCATTCCGCATTCGATGTTGGATGTTGAACGTTCGATGTTCGACGTTCTTATAGGTCTTTACCGGTCAACGGATCCCAGTAAGGTACAAACTTATTATCTTTAACGACCCATACAATGTGGGCTAACTGGCGGTCACCTTTGTCGTCAAATTTAATCTCACCGGTGACTCCCTGCCAGGTATTTTCACGAAGCGTTTTTTGCAGCGCATCGCCTTCGGCGGTCCCGCATTTTTTAACCGCCGCCAGCGCCATCATGCCGGCATCGTAAGCATAGAAGGCGTAAGAACCGATGCTATCCGCTTTCCATTGCTTTTTGTAAGTTTCCACAAAGGCCTTGCGTTCCGGTGTATCCGGTGCTTTGGCAAAAGTCAGATAAACACCTTCGGTGGCTTTACCGCCAACTTCAAGAAATTTCGGATGATAGACCGCATCTTCACTGATAAAGTCCGCTTTGAGAGCCAGTTTACGCGCCTGCTGAATCATTTTAGAGCCTTCGGGTTGGTAAACACTCATATAGACCACATCAGGATTGATTTTTTTGATTTTGGTCAAAACGGCGGTGAAGTCACTATCTCCGGCCGTAATATGCTCGTGTGCAGCGATTTTAACTAAATTGTTCAGTTTGGCAAACTTTTTGATATTTTCGGTTAACCCAACTGTGTAGGTTTGTTTATCGTCAATCAGCGCAATGGTTTTGGCCTTTAATTTCTTCTCCAAAAACTCAACTGTAGACCAGGCCTGCACATCATCCCGAGGCGGCATACGGAAGAAATATTTGTAGCCTTTACTTGATAAACGCTCATTCGTGGATGCCGGTGTGATTTGTACGACTTTGGCCTCCATTAACGGGATTTGAGCCGGTTCCGTGGCCGAAGAGCAATACGCACCGACAACAATCTGAACGCCGCTGTTGATCAGCTTATTGGCTGCCATGGTGGCCTTGCCGCCATCACATGCCGAATCGCCCGGAATCACTTCCACTTTGTCATACCCTTCAATTTTACCAAATACTTCGACAGCCGTAAGCACACCTTGTTTAATGTCGGTACCATCCTGAGCGTAAGGTCCGGTTAGCGGACTCAGGGTTCCGATTTTCAGTGTCTTAGCCGCCACCAAACTGTTAACGCCTAATAACAACGTCAAACACATAACAATTACCGCAACTCTTTTCATCACTTACCTCCTTGTTAAAAAAATTGTTAAAAGATACAAAGCGTAAAAATATTCGACCTGTGCGGTTGAATTTTCCGTAGGGCAGGCAACGCTGTAAACCAAACCTGGTATATTGCGCCAATCTTTGTCAGCGATGCCCATCATTGACTAAAAACCGGTGGGCAAAAGCCGTTTCATTTAACAAAGTACGTGGCTTTGCCTACTGAATCATTAATAAACCAAGTGAGTGCCAAACCGTTGCCCACCCTACATTTTATATAAACCGTTCAGGTTGAAAATATTCAAACAATCATGCCTGATCAAGACGCCGTTTTAGCGCCGGTTCCTAAATAGGCCTCAATGACCGTTTCATTTTGCTGAATTTCTTGTGGCGTTCCTTGGGCAATTTTCTGACCATAGTCAAGCACAATTACAATTTCCGAAATTCCCATAACCAGGCGCATATCATGTTCGACTAAAAAAATCGTCAGGCCGGTGTCACGCAATTTAATGATCAAATCCATTAAATCCGCCGTTTCACGCGGATTCATTCCGGCAGCCGGTTCGTCCAGGAGAATAATTTGGGGTTGAGCAGCCAATGCTCGCGCAATTTCCAACCGTCGCTGCCCGCCATAGGGCAGATTGGAAGCGTAGTCGTTGCAAAAATCAGCTAATCCCATGAATTCGAGGATTTCCAGTGATTTCCTGGTAATGTTTTTTTCTTCCTTGACCTCAAACGGCGTTTTTAATAATGCCCGTATCGCGCCACTTTTGCTGCGGCAGTGCATCCCCACCAGAACATTTTCGAGAACCGTCATGGATTTGAACAAGCGAATATTTTGAAACGTACGCGCAATCCCCCGGGCGACAATTTTGCTGCTGCGTAACTTGTTCAGTTTTTTACCTTTAAAAGTTATCGAACCGTTACTCGGAGGATAAACACCCGTAATCATATTAAATACGGTTGTTTTCCCTGCTCCGTTAGGTCCGATCAGGCTGAGGATCTTGTTTTCCGGAACTTCCAGATCAAGTTGGTTGACCGCTAGCAAGCCGCCAAATTTTTTGGACACATTTTGTAAAACGAGTTGATTCATTATTCCAAATTCAAGCAGCATTAAATATTTTATCAGAAGAAACTGTGAAGATTTAATAAACGCTTCCACAATTTAGCAACCGATATACACCTATTGGCGCAGTGCTGTCAACCTGTTTTAGGCTACCCACACAAGGCGGGATAAAGTAAAACGGAAAGCTGTTCCGCTTCTTCAACCTCAATGCGGCTAAAAACGACGCGGAACAGCTTTCCGCGTTACATTAGTGTCCCAGCTTATGTTGGTAGGCCTGTTTTACGAAGGCGCCTGTTTCTTGAAAAATGTTACAACCAGGTAGGGTGTAAATCAAAATCTTGGGTTATCGGTTCAGGTGTCAGTATTCAGCATTCCGAATTCGGTGTTCAGAGATTGTCCAAAACTTCCCGGATTGAAGCCGCCAGTTCTTGCATTTCAAAAGGTTTCATAATAAAGCCGCGAATACGCTTCGCACCGTCTTTTTGCGCGATTATCTGTTTGCTAAATCCGGTACTGAGAATTATTGGCAAATCCGGCCTGATTCGAAGCAACTTTTGAGCCAATTGAATACCGTTTATATCCGGCATCGTATGGTCGGTTATGACCAGGTCATAAGCGCCAGGATCATTTTTAAACACGTCCAGTGCTTTCGCGCTGGACGAAAACCCAGTCACATTATATCCGAGATGAGTCAGCATTTCGATACTCAAATCAACTAAAAGATATTCATCATCGACAAACAATATATTTTCGGTTCCAGATGGTATCTCTTTATCAGCATCTTCTTCTATTTCGGCCAATTTATCCACAAGCGGCAGATAGACACGAAAGGTTGTACCCTTTCCCGGACTGCTATCAACAGAAATAGCCCCTGCGTGATCCTTTAAAATACCGTGAACAACGCTAAGTCCCAAGCCGGTGCCTTCACCAGTATCTTTGGTCGTAAAAAACGGGTCAAAAATCTGGCGAAGCGTTGGGGCGTCCATACCTTGGCCGGTGTCACTGACCGTCAGTTGCAAATATTGGCCTGATTTCAGGTCAGCCACCTGGCTCATCTTTTTTTCGTCTACTTCAATTTTCGATAAGCTGACTTCTAAAATACCGCCTGTGCCTCTCATGGCATGGGCGGCGTTTGTGCATAAATTCATTAAAACCTGGTGAATTTGGGTCGGATCCGCCAAAACGATACCACTGTTACCGATAAATTGCTGTATCTTGATCGTTGAAGGCAATGGTGCGCGTAATAATTTTAAAACCTCTTTGACAATGGGTGCAATATCTAACGGTTTCTTTTCGGGATCTATATGACGGCTAAAAGCAAGAATTTGTTTAACCAGTTCACTGGCCCTGTTACCGGCCTTCAGTACATTGCTGACATGCGCTTTTACCTTTTCAGTATCATGCAGGTTTAATAAAGCAAGTTCCGAATACCCTCCGATAGCTCCCAGGATATTGTTGAAATCATGGGCAATTCCACCTGCTAAGGTGCCGATAGCTTCCATCTTCTGGGATTGCTGTAATTGTCGTTGCAGTTGCTGCTCTTCGGTGATATCCTTTAACAGACCGACAATACCGGTAACCTGGCCTTCTGAATTCTGATTGGGAGCACCAGATATATTAAACACCCGGGTTGTCCCATGTTTGTGCAGCAATGTCATTATGATATCGGACATAGCGCCCTGACCTTCATGCACCTGTTTAAAAAAATCAGTATATGTTTTAACATCTTCTTCATTGACAAAATCAATAAAGGTTCTGCCAATCACTTCTTCCCGGCAATGCCCTAAAATTGTCTCCCATGCCGGATTGATATAATTGAAAGCTCCATCGGTGCCAAGCGTATAAATAATGTCCGGGGCGTTTTCACTCAGCGATTGAAAACGTTCGTTGCTCTCGCGCAACTCTTCCTCGGTGCGACGACGTTGAGCAATTTCCGCATGTAAACTTTCCAGGGATTGTCTTTTCAAATCGAGACTATACTCCCTGTGCGCCCGTTCCAGGCGGATCATACGTTCTCCCACCTGAACACGCACTTGCAGTTCCGCGGCGTCAAACGGTTTGACAACATAATCGTCCACGCCCCCTTCCCTGAATCCGGTGATCATGTCCTTGGTGTTGCTTTTGGCGGTAAGCAGTAAAATATAAATATAGGGGGCGTTTTTAGTGATACTGCGAATACGTTGGGCTAACTCAAGACCGTTCATTTTCGGCATAAGCCAATCCGTCACCAACATTTCCGGCATTTCTTGAAAAGATTCGAACAACTTAAACGCTTCCAGGCCGTCGGCGGCTGCGATCACTTCATGCCCCCACGTTTCCAAATGACGTTTTAAAATTTTTCGTTGGACGTAGCCGTCTTCCGCAATTAATATACGCATATTTAATTTGAAGTTATAAGTTTCTCGGCAGTCATAAGTTCTTCGTCATTTAGACAGTAAGATTTATTAACATCCTGAAATCATTGGCAATTTGAAATTTATAACCGTTTTTTAAATGTCAATGATTTCAGTAGGTTACAAGAACTTATGACTGACGAGGTTTGAAGAACTGCATAACATATTGAAACTCACAAAATCAATGTCATATATTTAATGCCAATAATTTCAGTAGTTCATAGGAATTGATGGCTGACAACAACTTGAAACTCCGCCCTGTCAAGGATTATCCGCATTTTGAAAAACCGCAAAAATGACAGGTCAGGCACCCCTCTTCAAACGAAATGGCCTGCTTACATTCAGGGCAAACTGCCCTGTTAAGGCTTTTTTCCACCTTTGCGGATCCGTTTTTAATCGTATTATTACTGTATTTTTTTTCCAGTACGCGACTGATCGCATCCGGTATGGACAACACCATGCCATCCTGGCGAAAGACCGGATACTCACCGCCAATGCCTTTCAGTTGATCAATGATTTTATCCACTTTCACACCGGCCCTGAGAGCCAGGGATATCAGTCTGCCAATGGCCTCGGTTTTGGCAGTGGTGGAACGCCCCGATTTTCCGATAGTGGCAAACACTTCAAACGGTTGGCCTTCCAATTCTGTGACCGTCACATACAGTTGCCCCATACCTGTGCTTATCCTGGATGTAAAGCCTTCCAGAACTTCAGGGCGTTCTTTAACGGCCGTTTGAAACGGGTTATCGGCTAGGGGTTTGTCGCCGTAGCTTAGCACCTGGTTAGTTTTGCTGCCATCCCTGTAAATGGTAACGCCTTTACACCCGAGTTCATACGCCATGTTATAGACTTTCAAAACATCTTCCACCGTGGCGTCATGGCGCATGTTCACGGTCTTGGAAACAGCATTGTCCGTGTATTTCTGAAAAGCGGCCTGCATCCGAATATGCCATTCCGGCGAAACATCATGAGCCGTGACAAAAATCCGGCGGACATCCTTCGGAATAATGCTGATATCCTGAATACTGCCTTTACGAGCAATGGTGTCCATCAATTGATCACTATAAAAGCCTCTTTCCCGGGCAACCTTTTCAAAACAAGGGTTAACTTGACGCAGTTTGTCATTGTCCATCACATTGCGTATAAAACTGAGTGCGAAAAGCGGTTCAATTCCGGAGGAGCAGTCGGCAATAATACTCAATGTGCCGGTGGGTGCGATGGTCGTGGTCGTAGCGTTGCGATACGTGCATTCTTCCCGGTTTTTAAAGACACTCTTTTCAAAATTATCAAACACACCGCGTTGGGCCGCCAACGCTTTCGACGCCTGACGCGCCTCATTTTGGATAAACCGCATCATTTTTTCGGCAATTTCGAGCGCCTCATCAGAGTTATACGGAATTTCCAAACGATACAGCATATCGGCAAATCCCATCAATCCCAATCCGATTTTACGATTGCCGCGAACCATGCGCTTGATTTCCGGTATTGGGTATTCGGATATGTCAATGGTGTTGTCCAGAAAACGGACGGCGCAATGGATAACGTCTCTTAACCCGTCGAAATCAATCGTCGGCTCATCCTTATCGGCGACTACGAATTTGACCAAATTAATTGAGCCGAGCGTGCACGCTTCGCCAGGGAGCAAAGGTTGCTCGCCACAAGGATTGGTGGTCTCGATTTCACCCAGTTCCGGCGTCGGATTGTCCCGATTGAGACGATCTAAAAAAACAATACCCGGATCACCGTTTTTCCAGGCTTGTTCAACCAATCCCTGGTATACTTCCCTGGCATTCAGCGCACCCTTTTTTTCCTGGGTGTTAGGATCTGTTAAATCGTATGTTGTGCTTTTTTTTACAGCTTCCATAAAAGCGGCCGTCATTCCTACTGAAATATTGAAATTATTCAGTTCACCGGGTTTGCTTTTACTAAAGATAAATTCCATGATGTCAGGATGGTCCGCTCTCAAAATGGCAATATTGGCTCCGCGCCGGGTGCCGCCTTGTTTCACCTGTTCGGTGGCGGTGTTGAAAACGCGCATAAACGAAACCGGGCCGGAAGCTACGCCGCCGGTTGTCCCCACCCGACTATCCTTGGGCCGTAACCTTGAAAATGAAAAACCGGTGCCGCCACCCGATTTATGAATCAGAGCGGCATTTTTTAGTGTTTCAAAAATGCCCTCCATGCTGTCTTCCACCGGAAGAACAAAACATGCCGCCAACTGGCCGAGTTCGCGTCCGGCGTTCATCAGGGTGGGTGAATTCGGTAAGAATTTAAATTCGCTCATCATTTTAAAAAATCGTTTTTCCATCTCCTGCCGAACGGCCCCATCGCCATAATTATCCTCCGCTTTTGCAATATGACGTGCTACCCGGAGGAACATCTGGGTCGCTGTTTCCACCGCTTTGTCCTCATCATTCTTTTTCAGGTAACGACGCTCCAATACACAGCGTGCACTTTCCGAAAGCACCAGTCCGTTTTTTACAAACATGGACTTGTCCAAACGAACCGGAGCCGGTTTGGCGAGACCGAATTCAAGCAGTTTATTTTCGATCAGTTTTTCGATCACGGGCATGGTGATAATATAGTTATCCATACGATTGATCTCTTCACGTAAAAACCGGCTTATATCCAGGGCCTGGTCTGTATTGATCGGATTGTTGCTGATCAGTATATCTGAAAAACGATGATCATCCCACTCATACGCGCTTAAATCAAAACGCGCCTCATCTGTCACTAACACTTTACTTTTTTGACCCATCAGAACCTCTTTTATTGTTGAAATTTAATGCGTAAAACTAAAATGATGCTAAAAACTATACATAGACCTTCAGGTAATTACCCAATTTTAAGAGTTGGCACAAGATCAGGGGAGGAGAAAATGCATCATGGCGTATCACCTCTCCGACCGATAACGAAATGAAATTGATTATCTGAACGTTTTATCAGGCTGCCATCATAAGCCGGGACAACGCCCCATCTGCCAAGTCATTTATTAAATTGAAGGTGTTTTGATATGACTTACTTGGCGGAATTGAGTTGGATTTGTCCCACTTTGTGGGAACCCCACTTTTACAGACATGAACGCTTGAAGGAAATCAGGAAATTAATGAAGGACGCCACAGACGCTTCAGACTTTCATTTACAATAACACCCGCAGCAATCAAACGCAAATCTGATTTAGCCCGTTTATACAAGATATGGTATGTTTAAATAATTGACATACTATATAGGCTATCTTTTGAAAACAATTATAACCTATTGAAAGTCCTTAAAAAGTATTTTAAAAGAATTTCCTAAGGAAATGGGATGGCGGTGAAAAAGGGATTCGTGTGATTCGCACTTTTTTAGCGAAAAGCTCTTTTTTTCAAATCAGGCAATCGGAATAATGCTTTGCAGCCGTTGCCCCTTTTACCTACCAAGCAAGCAACAGATACACAATTAATTGAATTAATACAATTTATCTTCAATTTGTTTTTAGTTTCCTTTTTTATTTTGGGCGGCGTCAACGTAACCGTTCACTCCCTCCTGAGCGGAACGGCTTTCCGCTCTACATAATCACAACCGTGCGTGAGGGTGTAG
>JAOZRC010000580.1 GCA_029940345.1 Desulfobacterales bacterium | reverse complement strand
TAAAGATGAGCCGCGGCATGGAAATGCCATATTTAGAATTTTGTAATGAATATTCACCTGTTAATGGGTTTTATAAAAAAGGGTATCCAGAATATAGTACTGTTTGTATTTCATTGTGGGGATTACAATATCGCTTTCCAGAACACGATTTTTCAAATGATATGGTAATAGCGATAGAGCAATTACTTAAAGCAGAAAAAGAAACAGAGAATTATCAAGGATTAGGACAAAATCAACTCAAAAATAAAAAGACCAAAATAGCTCATTTAATAAGAAAAATAGAAAGTGCAAAGAGACAGATTCTCCAAACCAGTTTTAGCCTTTTAGAGTGCTATTTAAACGGGATAGCATGGTCGTATTATCAGGAAGCAAAAAAATTGGAATTGTCCAATCGAAAAACTAAGACACTAAAAGATACATCAAATGTGACTTTGAGGGATAAAATACGAAAATATCCCATGATTATTTTTGGAAATAAGATAGCGGAAGATTCCTACCGTTTTATTTTAGATGAAGCCAAGCAGCATAGAGATTCGTTGATGCATCCGTCACCGTTTTCAGCACCTGAGAAATTTGGAGGCTATGATAAGCTGGAAAAGTTGTATAATTTGCAATTAGAAACAATTTCAAAAACAGTTTCTGGAATAATCGAAATAATTAAAAAAATAGAATTAATGAAAGATGAGAATACGCCAGTTCCCATCTGGTTGCCTGAAGTAAGGACAGCAGCTAACAATCTCTTCCAGCAGAGCGCAAAAAGCCGCACCCACTGAAGAGTAAGTTAGAAATTGAAAAAAATAATGACTTCCAGTCAGCCAGGTAGATTACATGAAAAGCCAGGTAGGGCAACGCCGGAAAAACAATCAGTATCAACATCTGACTTTGTCGGCGTTGCCCACAGTCATAACCCCTGAATATTGACTTTAAGGCCTTATCTTTGTTTAGGCGATAAGATGTGGCCTGAAAATGGTGGGCAAGGGTCGGTTCCTTTAGCGGCATTGGTTTGTTAGCTGTTTTGTTTGGCAATAAATGACAATTGAATTATACTGTTGCCCACCTACCTGGCTTAAAAAAGTGAAGAAATATTTCAATCTGACAATAATTGAAAACGAAAATATTACTTCGTATACCAAAAAAGCTGACATAAGTGATAATTTATCTGTTACTCTGAATGAAAATGTTCCTCCCGAATTAACGGAGATAAAAGATGGAAGCAAACATAACAAATTCAGTAATGATAAAAAATTCATACGCTGAAATTTTATCATCTTTCAATACCGATCTCCAATCAGAAATTGATCATGCACTCCAAAGATATCTGATAGATCAGGTAGCAACCAGAATAGCCGGACTGAGAAAAAAAGACAACGCTTTTCAGTCGAAATACGGTTGCGATTATAATACATTCAGTTTACGGACATCTGAAGATGATCAGTATGTTAATCATATTGAAAACAATATAAATAAATTGTGGGAGACAGATCTGGCCGATTGGGAATTTTGTTATAAAGGAATAGATGATTGGACAAAACAGCTTCAGAGTATTTTGATAGTGTCATAAAAACGGCCCAAAGCACTTTAGAAAAGCCTGAATATGAAACAGATGTCACTCCCAAAAGGTCTATTTTACATATTCGCGGAAGATACGGTTCATATCAGGTTCTCATTACCGAGCTGTTCAGCGATGGGATAAGAAAATACCGATATTATGTTTTGCAAAAAAACCGGATTGAAGCAGGTTTTGACAATGCTCCCGATCCTCGTGCAATCCGTTTGAAATACGGTAAAATAGGTATGGAGCATGCTGGTAAAAATGTTCCGCATCTTCATTTGGAGGACAAAACCCGTACGGTCTTGACAGAAGAAATGGTATTTTCTGATTTCATTGAATGGTTGCATAACAATATAACAAATGAATAAATTGATAAGAAAATAGGTAGTCCCTACAAAATGGTGCAGTTAGCGTAGAACAAATTGGCAATTTGTTTTACAGTATGCGCTAATCGGCAATTCAGGTAATTGATACAAACAGTGCAAGCAACTATTAGCATTGACCCGCACTGTTTTGCAGGGACTACCTAACCTGTCACTCTGGCTTCATCGTTATAGCCTTGGTCGTCTGATGTGAGGCATTCGGCGGAATCAGAATAAATTTCTTGCATTTATGCAGCATATAAGCCACAGTATTAATGATGGATTCTGTACCGCACACTCTGGAAGAATACGTTACTGCAGAAGGCAAAAACCCTTTTCGCAAATGGCTTTCTGCGCTCCGTGATGTCCGTGCGCGGGCAAATATTCGAATTCGTTTGAACCGTATCCGGCTTGGTAATTTCGGAGATGCCAAATCAGTTGGTGACTGCGTATCCGAATTACGAATTCCATACGGTCCGGGATATCGGGTATACTTCGCCAAAACAGGCAACACGGTCGTTTTGTTGTTGTGCGGCGGCGACAAATCAACACAGAAGCGTGATATCAAGAGCGCGAAAGATTATTGGTCAGACTGGCAACGGAGGTCATCATGAAAAAACTGTCTGTCAACTACGAACAAGGCCTGAAAGACGCTTTGACTGATCCGAATGAGGCGGCAGCGTATCTGAATGCCGCCTTAGAAGATAACTCCCAAGATGTTTTTCTCATGGCTCTTCGGGATGTTGCGAACGCCCGAGGCATTATGCACCTCGCCCATGAGACATCTTTTAATCGTGAAAATTTGTATGGCATCCTCTCAAAAAGAGGGAATCCTCAGTTTTTCAGCCTTAAGGTATTGCTGGATTCGTTGGGGCTCACTCTGGCCGTTGAGCCGAAGCAAGCCGTGGCCTGACAAAACCCGTCGAACAAGAGCATATACAATGAAAATATTCCTCTGGCAAATCTTTGTTAGTTCAGCGTTCACTAACACAGTTTATGTTGTCGATTATGAGGATTATCACTAATGGGTATGTATAATCCACCTCATCCCGGAGAGTTTATCAGGGAAGTATATCTGCAACCATTAAACATAAGCTATCGTAGCGTTACCTTAAAACTCAAGGTGGCGCCATCCACCTTTTTGCGCCTGATTAAAGGTCAGAGTAACGTAAGCCCTGAAATGGTTTTACGGCTATCTAAAGGTCTCGGCCGTTCTCCTGAAAGTTGGCTGGCGATGCAGGATAGTTACAACCTTTGGCATGTAACGAAAATTCACAAAATTTGCAGTCAGCTAAAATTTAATCAAAATCTTTACAAAATATGAAAGATAAAAAAGATGATAGCAATTTGGGAAGAAGTCTTAGAAACAGCATCCGAATTTCCCGAAGAGGATCAGAAAATACTGGCAACCTGCTGGCTTCGGGAAATGAAAACGCCTGATTTTATAGAAATAATCAGAGATGAGATGAAGTGGGAGAAATCTTTTTCGGAGTCCCAGGATGTTCTTGAAATGATGGCTGACAGAGCCCTTGAAGAAGTCAGAGAAGGCAAAGCGGAACAAATCGGATGGGATGAATTATGATTTCTCGTATTCTTCCGAATTTCAGAAAGGCTTTTCGGTCTCTGCCGAAAAAAATACGGAAGCAGGCAAAAAAAAGCGTACAAAATCTGGAAAGAAAATCCTTTTGACGGGTCACTGAATTTCAAACAGATTCATCCGTCAAAGCCAATATACTCTGTGAGAATCACCCTGAATTGGCGAGCTTTGGGAGACAGAGAAAGCAAAAATTCAATAGCATGGTTTTGGATTGGCTCTCACGAAGAATATAATAAATTGATAAAGCAGTTAAAAAGGTGAAACAAAAGCAATATAATCTTCATCTCAAGGAGTGAGAACAATTGAGCGCGGGAAAATATATTGAATCTTATCAGGCACTTCGATGTAGAAAAGGAGACTGCCGGACCAGTTCTCTCGAATTGATCGGAGAGGAACCCCTTTTGATTCGTATTGATGACAAACCTTATACTG
>JAOZRC010000055.1:2644-14649 GCA_029940345.1 Desulfobacterales bacterium | reverse complement strand
CCATCCGGCTCGGTTTGATTATTGATCAAAAACTAGGCTACCAACTGGATCGTGAGATATCTCCTGACGACCTGCGGCGCCGCTTTATTGAAGATGAACTGCTGTTTCCCCTGCGTCAGCGGATTCAGGATTTGCAGCAGCAACTGGCCGTCAATCAACAAGGTGTGTTAGCCATTGAACTGGTGATTCGCAATAATAAAGAGCTGATCAAAGGGGTGAACCGTGGTATCAATGTAACGATCAATGCCCTGAACGTGGCCGTAACCGTCGCACTGGCGCTGGCTAATCAAAAAATTGTTTTGGATAAAATCGAAGCTGTGAACCGCGTCACCAATCAACTGATCGGCGCAACCGCTGCCAAGTTGAGAACCCAAGGTGTCGAAGTCCATAAACAGGCCAGCCGTTCACAATTGGATATGGACACACTGAAACAGGCGTTTGCCGATATTAATGGTGCGTTAGATGAAATTTCCATTTTCAGAAAACAGGCCCTGCCCCAAATGATTGATAACATTTTGGAACTGGATATTTTGACCCAAAACACCGAAGATGCGATTCAAAGAATGGAAAAGGGCAATCAGGCCGCACCGGCGATGATGTTGGATGTTGAATAAGCCGGTTTTGGTTCCAGGTATCAAATATTGATTATCTTATAAACCGAAATACCAAAAGGAGGAAAAATGTTTAAAAAAACAGCAGTATTGATGATGGCTATTTTCGTATTGGGATGTCTGGTTAGCACAAATGCGATAGCGGAAAAACCATTTCGTATCGCCTGGTCCCATTACACCGGATGGGAACCATGGGAATTCGCCCGTAACAGTGGTATCATTGATAAATGGGCCAAGAAATACGGCATTGAGATCAAGTTGGAACTGGTGAACGATTATATCGAAAGCATCAATTTGTACACCGGCGGAACCTATCATGGCTGTGTAATGACCAATATGGATGCGCTCACCATTCCAGCGGTGGGCGGTGTGGATTCGACCGCACTGATTATCGGGGATTTTTCAGCCGGCAATGATGGCATTGTAATGAAAAACGGCGGCAGTGTGGCTGACCTCAAAGGCAGGGAAGTCAAGCTCGTCGAACTTTCGGTGTCTCACTATCTTTTGGCTCAGGCGCTGTCTAAAAACGGGTTGAAAGAAAAAGACCTCCAAATTGTCAATACTTCGGATGCCGACATCGCGTCGCTCTTTGCTGCGGATAAAAACGCTGCGGTGGTTACATGGAATCCCATGCTGATACAGTGCCGCAATGTCAAGGGTGCTAAACTGGTGTTCGATTCCGCTAAAATACCCGGTGAAATTATTGATATGATGGTGGTTCGCACCGATACGCCGGAAACGTTAAAAAAAGCGTTGGTTGGTGCCTGGTATGAAACCATGGCGGTTATGTCGGCTAAAGACAAAAAAGCCAAAAAAGCGATTCAATACATGGCCAAATTTGCCGGCGGCACCGAAGCCGAATTCAAAGCCCAATTGCGCACCACTCAAATGTTTTACAACGCCGCCGACGCCGCTGATTTTGCCAATAGTGCCAAACTGAAAGAAACCATGGAGTTTGTCCGTAAATTCTGTTTTGATCACGGTTTGTATGGCGATGCGGATACAGTTGATTTTGTCGGCATCCAATTCCCCGATCAAAAAGTGATCGGTGACAAAGCCAATGTCAAGCTGCGTTTTGATGTGCAATATATGCAGATGGCGGCGGATGGGAAGCTTTGATATATTTTTCCGCAAATGTGTCCGCAAGAACGTCGAACTATTCTGCTGCAAGTAAGTCATAGCAAAAAATATCGACCTGTGCGGTTAGCGCTGAAGGCGCGGAATACTAAAGCCCAGGGCATCGCCCTGGGGCAGGATACATCGTAAAATCAGCCCTGAAAGGGCGCGCTATCGGCAGTTTTCCTGCCTTCTTCACACTAGCCCGCCCTTTCAGGGATTTTTTTTCGTTTCCACGCTCCGGCCGTGGGAACAAGAGAAATTGTAAGCTGGCAAATGAAGGATGCCCTATTTATGTTACATTTATCTAATCCGCGTTCCCAAAGGTTGCGTCCGATTATTTACAAATCCTCAATATTAGGAGAAAAAATGTTTACCAATCAAAAAAGAGTTTGGCGAATTATTTTCGGATTAAGTCTTTTATTTCTATTCACGGCTGTAGCTCAGGCCGGTTTTCTGGATGATTTAAAGAAAGCCGGTGAAGATACCCAGAAAGGCTTCAAACAGTTGGGCAAAGACATCCAAAAAACATCCGAAAAAGTCAAAAAAAATATTACCGGAGCCGATTCTCAAAAAAGCACGGCCGCCGGCCTGCCATCCGGGGTGAAAAGCAGATTAAAAAAAATTGATAAAGAGGTGAAAAAAGCTGAAAAGGCGCTTACCCAGGGATCAGACACCGACCAGGTCAAAGCCAGGCGCGCGCAACGCATTCTAAATAAGGCAGAGCGGTTAAAAAGTGAAATCGACAAAAACTATTCCGGTAAGTTTTCCCCGCAAGACCCTACCGTAAAGCTAACCTATGCACGCTTAAAGGCAGTGTCCGAAGTCGTCGCCCAAAGTCTCGATGAAGAAACGCCGGGTGTCGCAACCCCATCCGCCAAGACCGATGCCCAACCAGTTGCCAAGCTTCCCGCGGGCGTCACCAAACGGTTGCGGGATCTCAACAGAGAACTCGATCATGCCGAAAGAGCCATCGCCAAGAACGATGGCGGCAACGGTCGCTATTATTTGAAAGCCGCTCAGACCTATATGAATGAAATCAAAAAGGGCTATCCAGACCATGCGACGGACGCTTTTACCGAAATCAGACAAGCGAACGAACGCATGGCCCAAGTTGAGGAGCAGGTTGGGGCGCTTGAGCAGAAGAGCGCCGTTGCCCAAGATGTAAAAGAAAAGACCCGTCAGGAAAAAGAAGCATTACAAGCAAACTGTGAGGAGTGGGCCGAAAAGCTAAAGGTTTACACCGAAGGCCCTCTGGCGCTTTACAACTACATGACTGATGATCCGGCAACCTTGCAAAAAGGCAAAGAGCGCTATGACCAGGCGGTTCAGAACCGCGCCCAACTGGATCAATTGAATCGGCCATCAGGGGCGTGCCCGCATCTGGCAAGCACAGTAGGGCTTCTGGATCGTTACATGCTAAATTTTGAAACCCACTATGCCCGACATCAGAAGAAAGCGGCAGCCGCCATCGCTATCAAGGGCGGCATCTTGTTTGCCAAACTACCCATTGAACCTACCAATCCGCAAAATCTTACTACTACTTTCAACGCTGGCGACCACATCTACGCTCTCGTTCAGTCAAAAAAAACGTTTGAGGAGATTTTTAAAAAAGATTGGATTCGTATCGACGTCAAAATTGATGGCAAGAAAATTCATGCGCAATTTATCAAACTCCATAAACCCGCCGATCGCGCCCAAAAGACCCTTGCTTTCGAGATCGCCCCGGCGCCTGACAAAATGACGGCTTATAGCAACCCCAATATGGAATACGGTACATCCAAAGCCAATATGAAACAAGGCCCCCAGGAAATGACCTACCACCTATCCAAACTCGACCCTGGTAAACACACACTCGCTTTCGTTATCAAACACTACGGCAAAACCTATGCCCAGGGCCAATTCACGCTCCAAGGTGATAACTACCAATTTTATGCCGACCTGCATAAAAAGGCCAAGACGGCCATGTCTAAGTCGGTGAATCTTCCCCGTGCCAAGATGGAAAATCCCGGGTTGGCAAGCGAAATGCAAATGTTGCTTCAAAAGGCAGGTTGGGCCGATATCCGTCGCTTAAACATTGTGGATAAGGATTGGTGGATTGATCGCGTCGCCGGCGGTGACAGCGCTATCAAGTCACGCCATATCGATGCGGCGGTGCTGGCCAAAGACGCTCAAGGCTATTTCTATAAAAAAGTACGATTTCAACAAGATCGGTTAATCACCGGTAATTGGGGAAAGCTTTACATCTCCCACACCTTTGATCGCATTCATATTTCTTACGCTGTATACCAGTGACCGTGATTTCAAGAATGATATCAACTTAGCGATGCACGCAGCTTTTGGGGACGACTTTGAGGAACTCGTATTCCTACCAGCGTCCGATCAACGCATCCAGTTGAGGGTTCGTTGGAAAACTCTAAGCCGCGAGCAGTCGGCTGGTGATCTATCAGATGGAACTCTGCGTTTCCTGTTTTTGCTGACGGTTCTGGCCTCGCCGAACCCGGCGCCGCTCATCGCGATTGATGAACCGGAAACGGGTCTTCATCCATCAATGATGCCGATTGTAGCAGAATACGCCGTGGACGCAGCCGAGAGAACCCAGGTCATTCTGACAACGCATTCACCTCAATTATTAGATGCATTTGAAGATGTTGTGCCAAAAACAACAGTTGTCAAATGGACTGAAGGGAAAACTGTCCTGCAAAATGTTGAAGGAGAACAGTTGGAGCGCTGGTTGAAGGAGTATTCATTAGGGTCGCTGTTCCGTTCCGGTGAACTTGAAAACGGGCTCGCAGAAGATGAAAGCGCTCCTGATACAGACAGGGGAGGTGTGAAATGAAATTCATCCTGTTTGTGGAGGGGCATACTGAAAACAAGGCCATTCCATCATTTTTAAAACAATGGTTGGACCCGAAACTCTCAAAGCCTGTAGGGATTAAATCCGTGCGTTTTGAAGGATGGCCGGAACTCGTGAAGGATTCCCCAACCAAGGCAAATTTGTATTTGTCACAGGATAGTGTAATCGCTGTTATTGCATTGCTTGATCTCTACGGACCGACCATTTATCCCGATAATGAAAATACAGCTAAAAAACGATACCTGTGGGCAAAGCGGCATTTGGAAAAAAAGTTAATCAGAAAAACTTTTATCAATTATTTGCAGTTCACGAAGTGGAAGCTTGGTTGCTTACTGACCCGTCCATATTTCCAAACTCAATCAAACCGTTCGTTCAGAAGCTATCGCAATCCCCTGAGGCCATTAATAACACCATGCCTCCTGCAAAACGGCTCAATGACATTTATCAAAAAAAGACAAAAAGAAGATATAGTCATCGGATTTAGGTTTGTTCTGGCATGATTTTTGCCCCAAACCAATATGGATATATTATGCTATTCTGATAAACAATTTGTGCCATATTTTCCCCAAAACGGTTGTTTTGGTAGGGAAGCAATTTTTGTGCCAGAACAAACCAAAATCTATAGAAATGATAGCAGTACAAGTATTGAGGCCCAGGCGAAGCTGAACGGAAACTGGATTTCACAAGCAACTGTCGACCAAAGTCCGGTTGATGGCTACGGGCATTCGATATGGCAACCGGTTTAAGTTTCAATCAGCAATAATACCACCGGAATTCGGTTTGCGCTAAAATGCGATACTATTAATAATATGAGGCGTTTGGACTGTATTTCCATTGTCGGAACTTCATTGGGCGCCAGTATTTCAGTTTATGTGAAAGATACAAGTGGTGCGGGGATCAGCGGTTGTTTCAGTAATGCGGGTATTCTTTCCCATATCCATGATGCACCATCCGCAACCAGAAGAACCTCATCAGCGTCTTGTATGCGTAGTGTGGTTAAATATTGTTTCAGAAGTTTTAGGAATGCGGGTAATTTGGCTGTAGTACCGTCAACAAAAGGTTTGACAGTTTTGATTATGTTACCATCAGTGTCTAAAAAAGAAATTACAAACATCTTAGCCCATCTTTCTGAAAAATTATCAATAAATGGCATTTTATGTGCATTTATTATGGCACTACATATTTTTTTTCTTACTAAATCAATGTATTAGCAAAAGCATTTATGTGATTTGTCAATGCTTGCGGATACACCTTTTGTAAGAAACCTTTAAAACCCAGAGTATAGTGGGATTATATTAGACGGATGTGAAAATCTTGCAGAAAGATTTTTTAAAATTGATTCAAAACTGGTTTGGTCAGAATAATTTGAAAAATGCCTGAATCAGAATTAGCCGAATTAAAGAATGAACATAATTTTGACCATTTCAAAATCGGGCCTAAAATCCTGTAAATTCTGATTCAGACAATTAGCATAAGGGATAAGTTGTTGTTGCCGGATGGTCTTCTGTTTCAGATGCCGGACGAGCGATTGTCAGGAAGCAATGAAGTGATAGAATCTGTTTTTGGGAAATCAAAGTTTCCAGAGAGGGACCAGGCAAAAAGCGGTGTTACCGGATTATTGTTAAGCATCGGAGCATTTGTTTCGGAAACATCAGAAGGTTTACACACATCGACCCATCAATATGAAGAACGGCGAATACCCCGGATTCAAATGGTTTTCGCCGCAGCCTGGTTGAATTCATCCGTTAACTCATCAATCAATTCACTGACCGAAACGACTTTGTCCACCCGATAGGCATTTTTACCGGCAAAAGCGAATCCGCTGCGAAAACGCCCTCTGCGGGCGCTTTCCAGCGCCAGTGTGATACAGTAAGGGCTTGTTTCACGGGTGCAGGGTTTGATGCAGTGAAAAGGACATTTGAACGGCTTTTTGTGGCCGGCATTGACTTCATCAATAAATTGGTTGCGCACCGCCCGACCCGGCATCCCCACCGGACTGTTAATCACCACCATATCTTCTTTACGCGCATTAATGTAAACCTGCTTGAAATTGTCATCCGCATCACACTCATGGGTTGCCACAAAACGTGTACCCATCTGGACGCCTGCAACCCCCATCTGCAAAAAACGACAGATGTCAGCGCCAGTATAAATGCCGCCGGCGGCAATGACCGGAATCGGTCGGTTACGGTCATTGGCAAACACATTTACCGTCTTGATGACTTCCGGCACTATTTTTTCCAATGCAAAATCAGGATCATCCAGTTGATCGGGTTTAAATCCGAGATGGCCGCCGGCGGCGGGACCTTCAACCACAAAGGCATCCGGAAGATAATCAAAGCGGGATAGCCAGCGTTTACATATAATCTTAGCGGCCCGGGCCGATGATACGATTGGCACCAGTTTGGTACGATGCCCGTTCTTCAGATAACCGGGCAGGTCAAGCGGCAGACCCGCTCCTGCAAAGATAATGTCAATACCTTCATCCAGAGATGTTTTGACCAGATCGGGGTAATCTGTAAGGGCAAACATAACGTTTACACCCAGAACGCCCTGTGTCGTTTGCCTGGCTTTACGAATTTCTTTTTTAAGTACCCGCAGGTTCGCTTGGGTGCTGTTGGCAGTTATATCCGGTTCGCCAATACCGGTCATGGCCCCCGAAATCACGCCTATACCGCCTTTTTGGGCAACAGCGGATGCGAGTCTTGACATAGAAACGCCAATTCCCATACCGCCTTGAATAATAGGTAGCCGGCTTGTAAGATCGCCTATTTTTAGTTCGGGAAGTTCCATAAAAGCCTTTCTGTTCCGGTTATTGTAAACGTTTACGATCCTGTTTCCTCATGTAGCTAATTATGTACAAGATCGGATTGGACATAATTTTATTTTGGGAAATGATGATTGAAATCAATCAGAATAATAATTTATTTAAAGGAGAATTTTTAAGAAAAGAACTAAGGAAATACAAGTAACTTCTTGGGTTTTACAAAAGTTTTACAATTCAGACTAGGGATATCCGATTCACTCCGTCCAAATTTTCTAACCTTATTGTCACTGTACAGGACAATTTTGAAATATCAAGGTACTAATCATGTGAAATCATTTAAATTTACTTGACATAATCTGAGCTTTGTGTTTTTTTCTCATGAAGATGTGCTGCTTTTAACCTTAAAGGAGATAAACTTAATGAAACTGATCACAAAGCTCACCAAAATATTCAATTCTCTGATCTCAATGAATTCCTATAATACCTCCTGAATTCCGATAAGATAACTATTTTTTGTCCTGTACAGTGCCTTATTGTATAACCGTTCACTCCCTCCCTTAAACGAAACAACTTTCTATTTTATATCCTAATGCAAATAGACTTGTAAAGCGAATAAAACCTTCATTGCTATTTCTGATACGTGTGATTCGAATCGGGTTACTTTTTCAGTTGTGAGGACTGCCAGATTTCACTGGGTTCGTAAAAAATATAAACCTTTTCTTTTCGGCCAATCTATTCTTGAAAGCTCGTGGGTTGTTTGATATGCTCTATCAATTTTTGGGGATTAAGCGCGATGCTCTGATATAATGATATTCAGATATATTGATAAAAAATGATAGGAGTTACCAAATAGACACTAAAAGGAGGTGAAACATGGATACAGAACAACAGGCTAAAAAAGATCAACCCTTTCAGTTTGATGACTGGATGAAAACATCTACCGCATTTTTTGAATCCATGGGCAAAATGTGGACCGATGTTTACAAAACCGTCGCCCAGCCATCTAAAACCAACTCACCCAAGGGCCGCAAAAGCGGAATGCATGAATCTTTGGAATCCGGCTTGAAAACCTGGCAGTCTTTGTATTCCGCTATGAGCGATTCGGGCAGCATGGATAGCTTTTCTAAATCAGCAGCGGTGTTGCCGGATATTGTGATGAAGATGATGCAAACCGGAATCAGCGGCTTTTTGAATATCCAAAACCAATGGCTTCAAAAAGCGGAACGAATCGGCAAATCCACCCAGGCCTATAAGTTTGAGAACCTGAGCCAAAACGCTTTCAAAGCCTGGCAGAAAATGTATGAAAAAGAGTTTAAACAGTTTCTGAACATTCCCCAACTGGGATTGACGCGCGAATACCAGGAGCGGATGAATTTGTTAACCGATCAATTCAACCAGTTTCAGTCCGTTGCCGCCGAGTTCTTCTATCTTTTAAACCAACCGATGGAAAAATCGTTTCAGGTGTTGCAGGAACAAGTAAGTGTGATGGCCGATGAAGGCAAGTTGCCGGATAAATCCAAAGAGTATTATCAGATGTGGATTAAAATTTTGGAAGGCCATTACATGACCTTGTTCCAATCTCCCGAATATGCCCAATCTTTATATGACACTCTGGGCGCGTTGAGTGATTTCATAACGGCGCGCCATAAGATAGTGGAAGACCTGCTTCAATCTATGCCAATCCCCACGCAAACGGATATGGATGAACTTTACAAAGAGATTTATCTTCTTAAAAAACGGGTAAAAGCGCTGGAAAGGCAAAACTAAAACTTAACCCTTATGAGGACTCAAATATATGAAATCAGGCCAAATGAATCAGCACTCTGGCGGAAAAATCCCTGTCAATCTCATATTATCCAATTTGGCGGAAGACGCTGAAAAAGCGCGAACCCGTGTTGAAAAGGCTTCCGATGTTCTGCTGGATAAATTAGACACCCAAATTGCCGCCACTCCCTACGAAGTGGTTCATCAGGAAGACCGGGTTAAATTGAAACACTACAAAACCAAAGGCGCTCAGAAAATTAAAACGCCCCTGCTGGTGGTGTACGCGCTGATTAACCGGGAAACCATGCTCGACCTTCAACCGGGTAAAAGCGTTGTTGAAAAGTTTCAGGAAAGCGGTGTCAATCTTTATATGATCGACTGGGGCTATCCCACTCGCAAAGACCGCTATCTCACGATTGATGATCATGTCAATGGCTATATCGGCGACATGGTTGATGTTATCTTGGCCCGGGAAAAGGTCAAGCAGATCAATCTGATGGGCATCTGTATGGGGGGCAGTTTTTGTGTGATGTACACCGCGCTCAATCCCCGTAAAGTTAAAAATCTGATTACGACGGTAACGCCTACCAATTTCGATACGAATCAAGGCCTTTTGCACGTCTGGATGAAGAATCTGGATGTGGACCGCTTATTGAAAGCTTACGGCAATATGCCGGGCGATATGATGAATTTCGGATTTCTTTTGCTAAATCCGGCGCGCTTGATGATTGATAAGTATGTCGGTTTTATGGAAAACATCGATAATAAGGCGTTTGTTCAGGATTTCATGCGTATGGAAAAGTGGATTTTTGACAGTCCGGACGTACCGGGTGAAACCTTCAGGCAATTTACTAAGGATTGCTACCAAAAGAATTTGCTAATACAAAGTAAGATGGTGATTGGCGGTCGCCGTATTGATCTGAAAAAAATCACTATGCCACTCTTGAATTATTATGGTATATATGATCATCTCGTGCCGCCGGCCGCCTGCGATCAGCTCACCGCGGCGGTCGGCAGTAAAGATGTGCAGGATATGTCACTGAAAACAGGGCATATCGGCATTTATGTCAGTTCACGTTGCCAACAAGAGTTTACACCCAAAATTGTGAACTGGCTGATGAAGCGGGATCAGCCCCTGAAAGTGGTGCGCAAACGCAAAACAACCGCGAAAAAACGGCGGCCCACGGGTTCTGATAAGTCTGCCGTAACAAAAAAAACAACCGCAAAAAAAACTGTTGCGAAAAAAACAGTTGCGAAAAAAACGGCTTCCCCCGGAAAAGGGGCGGTAAAGCCTAAAGGAGATAAATAATGACTGATAAAGGGGATTATTTTAAAACATTTTGCAAAGTCACCCAGGCGTTTGCAACCACACAGAGTCGCGAGGAGCTTTTAGAACTGATTGTACAAAGCGCAATTGATACAATGAACGGCAAGGCGGCGTGTTTATACCTGACGTATGAAGAGGATGATGTTTTTGAACCCGTGGCGCGTAAAGGGTTGTCTCAAAGCTATTTGCACGCCAGCCCGTTAAAAGCCCGCAAAATTGTCGATGAGATTATGAAGGGCGGCTATCTTGCTTTTAAAGACGCTACATCGGACCCGCGCCTGGAGCACCATGCAGCCAAGAAGGCGGAAGGGATCGCGTCCATTTTAACCGTTCCAGTGATCGTTAAAAATATGACGATTGGCGTACTTTCCCTTTACACGGATACGCCCCGGGATTTTCAGAAAGATGAAATTGATTTTCTGAACGCTTTGGCCGATCAAGGCGGCATCGCCATTGAACAGGCGCGACTGGTGCGACGGATCAGAGCCAACACCCAACTTTTTCATAAACTGGCGATCAATATCAATTCAACGCTGGATATCAAAGCGATATTTCATTCCCTGTCAGCCGAAATTGCCGAGGCGTTTGAAGTCAAAGCGGTGTCCATTCGCCTTTTGGATGAAAACAGGGATACGCTAAAATATGTCGCCGGTTTTGGTCTGAGTGAACAATATTTAAAAAAAGGACCTATATCGGCTGAGAAAAGCATTGCTGGTGCGCTGGAAGATAAAGTGATGGTGGTGCAAAATGCTGCCACGGACCCAGGCGTTCAATACCGTGAAGAAAAAAAAGATGAGGGTATCGTTTCCATTCTGTGCGTACCCATCAAAAACAAAGAAGATGTTATCGGTGTGATGCGACTGTACAGCAGCACATCCCGGGATTTTACGAAAGATGAGATCATGTTGGCCGGCGCACTGGCGCAGCAGGGCGGTCTGGCTATTCAAAACGCTTCTTTATATATGATCCTCAAAGAGGACAAAAAAGCGCTGGAAGAAGATATTTGGAGTCATCGGATGTGGTTTTAAAAAGATGAACATCGAATGAAAAGCCGAACATCCAACATCGAACTTTCAACATCCAACATCGAATGGAATGATGAATATCGAACGTTGAATTTGAAAACGGGGAAAGAATGAAAAAACAAACCTATGATCTGGAAACGAGGCTGCTTGAGTATTCGGTGCGAATCATAAAAATTGTTGACCAGTTGCCAAATACCAGGGTAGGCAACCATGTTGCAGGGCAATTGTTAAGATCGGGAACTTCGGCTTACCCGAATCATGGTGAAGCCCAGGCAGCGGAGTCTCCAAAGGACTTTATCCATAAGCTTCGTATCTCACTAAAAGAACTTAGGGAGACCCAAAGATGGTTAAAACTTATTCAGCGTGTACCTCTTATCGAAAAACCCAAACTGCTAGATGATATTATACAGGAAACAGAAGAATTAATTAAGATTTTCTTTACGAGCATCAAAACTGCCGAAAAAAACAAAAATCGTCGTTGAATATTCGGAATTGAGTATTTGTTTTTTCATTCGATGTTGAAAGTTGAAAGTTCAAT
>JAOZRC010000055.1:0-2544 GCA_029940345.1 Desulfobacterales bacterium | reverse complement strand
ATGTTGAAAGTTCATCTTTTCATTGAATGTTCGGCTTTTAAAAGAGGAAACCATGAATACGCAAAAAAATCACTGCATCAAATGCCATGCCATATTGCTCCTCAACAAAACATGACAACGGGTTTTCTGGTGCTGCCGGTCATGCGGTGCGGAATACCCGTTGGAACAGTTTGCGGAAGCGTTTGATGATTATCTGGAAGAACAGCTTGCCAATACACGCTGTGACAGGTTTTAATATTGATCATTATCAATAATCTCTTACCAGTCTGTGTCCTCCTGGTGTTAGGCTTTTTTTTAAAGCGGTTTGAACTGACGGATGGACATTTTCTGAAAATAGCGGATAAACTCATTTATTACGTCTTTTTTCCGTTACTGCTTTTTTGGAAAATCGGCGCATCCAATACCGGCGTGGCTACGGATTTGAAATATTGCGTCGCCGTTATTTTGGCGGTTTTACTGATTTATCTGATCTCTACCGGCTTTATCTATTTTGGCGGTGTAACCACTTTTCAGGCCGGCTCTTTTTCCCAAAGCTGTTATCGTTTCAACAGCTATATCGGCATGGCCGTGCTTATGAACGCGCATGGCGGCGAAGGCGTGCGTCTTTTCAGCCTCCTGATTGGGTTTACCATTCCTGTGATTAATGTTTTATCGGTTTCTACGTTGATCTGGTTTTCATCGGGCCAATATACGCCCAGGGCTAAAAGCGTCTATATTTTCAAGGCGCTGGTTTCCAATCCGCTGATATTGGCCTGCATGGCAGGGATATTGTATGCACACAGCATCGGCCGCTTTCCTTTATTTTTGACAAACAGCTTCAAACTCGCCGCATATACTGCTCTGCCTTTAGCGCTTTTATCCATCGGTGGGTCATTGACCTTCAAAGGGTTAAAAAAATATTTCGGCTTGGCGCTGAAAGCATCTGCTTTTAAATTGTTCATGCTGCCATTGGCCGGCTATTTTTTGTTTAACCTGATGCATGTCACAGGCCTGCCATTTCGCGTGGGAATGATTTTTCTGACGCTGCCAACATCACCCGCTATTTATATATTATCTTCCCAACTGAACAGCGACACCGAACTCGCCACAGCCGCAATTGTGCTTTCAACTGTTCTCTCCTTCATTTCCCTATCCTTGGTGCTATGCTTATGAAAACGGGTCAAAACTTCAAACTGACGATTGAATACGACGGCACTCCGTTTCATGGGTGGCAACGTCAAAAAAACAATCGCACGGTTCAGGAGGAAATTGAAAAAGCGCTGAAAATCATGACGTGCCGGCATGTCACACTGCGCGGGGCGAGCCGCACAGATGCGGGCGTACATGCGCTGGGGCAGGTTGCCAATTTTAATTGTGACACCCGGCTGAATAGCGAAGCGCTGCTCAAGGGCCTGAATAAACTCACCCACGATGCGATTGTAATTCGGGATTGCCGGCGAGTTCCCGATTCGTTTAGCGCTCAGTTTGACGCCCAAAGCAAGCTCTATCGTTACCGGATTCTCAATCGACCGCTGCCCTGCGCTATCGGTCGCCAATATGCCTGGTATTATAACAGATCACTGGATCTGGCAGACATGCGCCGCGCATTGATACACATTATCGGTTTGCACGACTTTAAGGCATTTGAAGGCGCAGGCAGCCCCCGCGCCCATACGGTTCGTCATGTTCTTGATGCGGTATTCACCCGGCAAGCAGATGGATATGTCATATTTGAAATAGAGGGCGTCGGCTTTTTAAGGCACATGGTGCGCAATATTGTCGGCACGCTGGTCTATGTCGGATTGGGACGCCTGACACCCGATGATGTCCGCACTATTCGGTTGTCTAAGGATCGCAAGCAAGCCGGGCTGAATGCGCCGGCGCATGGTTTGTTTTTGGTGAAAATCAGGTACGATCTGAATTGAGACATAGATCAAAATCCCATTACTATTAAACCCCGTTAGAGACTGCAATTTGCAAAGCGCAACAATGTTTCATCAATATCCGGGCATCCTTCATTTGCCGATTAACAATTAGGTAGTTATAAAGAACTGCGAACTACTAATGAACAGCAATGAACACGATATGCCCTAAGTACTTGGCCAGGAGAAGAGATTGATAATTATGCCACAAACCTATCGGCATAGAGAAGAATCTGTCAACACGCAGCTTGCCATACTTCTCACACGGCACGGCGTGACCGCAGAGTCGGAAACCATTCATCAGTCCGGGCGGCAACGGCCTGATGTCATGTTTACCCTCAGCGGACTTCGGGTCATCATCGAAGGGAAGTTTTCCGATACGCCTGATGCTGACAATATCGTGCGGTCTGATGCTCTCAAACGAGTGCAAAGCGGTATTTGCCATATCGCCGTCGCCCTGGTATATCCCAAAAAAATCCGTACCGTTCCCACATCTCAGCTTGAAAAAACACTTTCAACCTCGCGTTTGAAATTCCTGATAATCGCCGCAACCGGACTGACGGAATGGGCCGAGGCGACGCCATCAGAATGGTTTCAAAGTGTCTGATACGGATTGGTCGCCTTTCCCCTCATTTTGGAATCA